>JAABTM010000566.1 GCA_011389855.1 Desulfobacteraceae bacterium | reverse complement strand
CAAGGCCCTGGTGGACATTTTGAAAAACTACATGGCCAACAAATCCTTCTCCCGGGGCGTCGAAACCCTGGGAGCGGAAGCCTCCATGGCCTTTGTCGGCAACACCCGACACACCGTGCCCTACATGCTGAAACACTCGGACCTGTTCAGCGAATTGCCCGATAAATTCTACGACTCCGCATTTCTCGACCGCATCCATTTCTACATACCGGGTTGGGAAGTCGATATCATTCGCGGCGAGATGTTCTCCGACGGGTATGGGTTCGTGGTCGATTATCTCGCCGAGATTTTGAGAGCCCTCCGCGACTACGATTACTCTGATCGGTACGTCGATCATTTCTCCCTCTCCTCCGACATATCGACCCGCGACCGGGACGGCATCCATAAGACGTTTTCCGGCTTGATGAAAATTGTGTTTCCCCATGGGGATGCCGCCACGGAAGAGGTTGAAGAACTGCTCCGGTTCGCCATTGAAGGCCGCAAGCGCGTCAAGGACCAGTTGATGCGGCTCGACACGACGTATGGGACCGTGCGATTCGTCTATCTGGACGCCGCCGGGAAACAGCGGCGGGTGTCCACGCTGGAAGAAGAAGAGTATCCCGCTTACTACCGGAAAACAGCGACGGAAAGCGAAGAAGGGCCGGCTGAGAAACTTCATTCTGACGATGCGGCGTCGGGGATCTCGGACTTGCCGTCGCCCGCCGAATCGGTTTTGAAAGAACAACATCTCACCTTCCAGGAAAACCAAAAAGGCGTTTCCTTCGACGCCCTTTTCGGCCCCTATTTGCGGGGGGCGACCCAAATCACGATCACCGACCCTTACATCCGCCTGTTTTACCAGGTTCGCAACCTGATGGAGCTGGTCGAGACCGTGGTCAAACTCAAGGCCCGGGAAGAGGAGGTGGCCGTTCACCTGGTGACGGAGGAAGACGAGTTCAAAGGGGACCAACAAAGAGACAATCTGGAGAAAATAAAAACCGCCGGCATGGCCGCGGGCGTCCATTTTACCTGGGAATTCGACGGAACCGGCGCCCTTCACGCCCGCCATATCGTCACCGACCACGGCTGGAAAATATCCCTCGACCGCGGGTTGGACATTTTTCAGCACTATGAAATGAACGACGCCTTCGCCTTCGCCAACCGGTTGCAGGAATATCGGCGGTGCAAGGCGTTTGAGGCGACATTTATCAAAACCGGCGAATCGAAAGACATTTAAGGCGAATTGCTGGAATAATTATACCAAGTTTGATCCCGGCCGACCGCGCGGGAGTTCACTCCCGCGCGGCCGATGGCGAGCGGTCCCCTCCAATTCGCTTTATTGGGATCTTGCTATTTTCCATGGATCATGCCATTTTACCCTCTTTCCGCCCGGGAAGCGGATAGGATCGGAATGCCCCATCCGACGAAAATCGATCAGCCACGGAAAGGATATCTCCCATGGAAGTTAAAGTGGTTCGCAAGGTGCTGGATGTGAACGATGCCATGGCCGCCCAGAACCGGAATGCGTTTGGGAAGCAGGGCGTCTTTGTGCTCAATATGATGAGTTCGCCGGGATCGGGGAAGACGACGCTCCTGGAGCGGACTTTATCGCGGCTTGCGCCGGACCTCCGCTGCGCGGTCATCGTGGGGGACGTGGCCACCTCCAACGACGCCGACCGGCTGGCCAAGAGCGGCGCGCCGATTATTCAGGTCAATACCGATGAATTCGGCGGCGATTGCCACCTGGCGGCCCATGTTATCGGGGCGGCTTCGGCCGATCTGGATCTGTCGGCCCTCGACCTGTTGATCGTGGAGAACGTGGGCAATCTCGTCTGCCCGGCTGAGTTCGATATCGGAGAGGACGCCCGGGTGGTGGTGCTGTCGGTCGCCGAGGGCGAGGACAAACCGGTGAAGTATCCCCTCATGTTCCGGGTGTGCGACGCCGCCCTGCTCAACAAGATCGATCTGCTCCCGTATCTGGACTACGACATCGCCGCGGCCCGGGGCTATATCCGTCAGATCAAGTCCGATATGC
>JAABTM010000565.1 GCA_011389855.1 Desulfobacteraceae bacterium | reverse complement strand
GTGGAACTGGCCCATGATTTCGGCAAGCGGTACCATGAAGAAACGGGCGTCCCGGTCTATTTCTACGAAGAAGCGTCTCTGAAGCCGGAACGGAAGCGGCTGGAGGTAGTCCGCAAGGGGCAGTACGAAGCCCTCAAGGCCGAGGTGGGCCGGCCCGAGCGCCATCCGGACGTGGGCGAACCCCGCCTCCATCCGTCGGCCGGGGCCACGGTGATCGGGGCCCGCAAGTTCCTCATCGCCTTCAACGTCAACCTCGACACGCCGGACAAGGGGATCGCCCGGAAAATCGCGGCGGCGGTCCGGTCATCCTCCGGCGGGCTCTGCCACGTCAAGGGCATCGGGCTCGCACTGGAAGAACGGGGCCTGACCCAGGTCAGCATGAACATCGTGGATTATGAAAAGAACGCGCTGTACCGGGTGGTGGAGATGATCCGCATGGAGGCCCGGCGCTGGGGCGTGGAGATCGTGGAGACCGAGGTCTACGGCATGACCCCGGCGGCGGCCCTGCTCGACAGCCTGTCGTATTACATGCAGTTGGCCGGCTTCGACCCGTCCCAGGTAGTGGAACTCCGGTTGCTGGAGATGCTGGGGGAGGAGGACTGAGCCATGAAGTTGTCAAATATGGATTTGAACGCATTCGCCCGGGAACTGGCCGGGGACTCACCCGCGCCGGGGGGCGGCAGCGTGGCGGCCCTGGCCGGGGGACTGGCGGCGGCCCTCTGCGCCATGGTCTCCCGCCTCACCCTGGGCCGTGAGAAATATAAAGACGCCGCCGATGACATGGAAGCCGTCCGCCACAAGGCCGACGCCGCTTCGGCCCGGCTGCTGGAACTGGTGGACGAAGACGCGGCGGCCTACAACAAGGTTTCGGCCGCCTTCCGGATGCCCAAAGGAACCGACGAGGAAAAGGCGACCCGCGCGGACGCCATCCAGGAGGCCACCAAAGCCGCCGCATCCACGCCGCTGGACACCCTGCGGACCACCGCCGACCTCTGCGATCTCTGCCGGCTGGCGGTGGAGAAAGGCAACCCCAACTGCATCACCGACGCCGGCGTGGCGGCCCAGCTCATCCGGGCCGCGGCCAAGGGCGCGGCCTACAATATCCGGGCCGCGGCCAAGGGCGCGGCCTACAATGTGCAGATCAACCTGAGTTCCATCAAGGATGGGGTTTTTCGGGAGCATCTGGCGAAGCAGACGGACGAAATGTTGAACCGGGTTTTGAAAGAAGCGGCGGATTTGGAAGAGCTGGTGGAAAGGTCGATGGGCTGAATGACGCCAAGCCGCTCGGCATTGCCGCCTTGGGTTGAAACCCCAGGCTCAATCATTCAAAACCGGCTAAAGCCGGTTCGCATGACGACCATCGACTGATTCGCCGATAGCCATAACCGGCTTTCAGCCGGTTTTTTTGGATTCAGCCTGGGGTTTCAACCCGAGGCGGCGGGGCCGCTCAATTTGGATTGAAATCTCAGGGAGGAAAAATGACGAAAACACCCTACGATCTCTACACCAACGCCCACCTGGCCGCCATGACCGGCCCGGAACCCTATGGCCGCATCCTGGACGGCGCCCTGGCCGTGGCGGGCGACCGCATTGCCTGGGTTGGCAAAAAAGCGGACCTGCCTTCCGAAATCGACCGGGCCGTTAGGCAACGTCACGATGTCGGCGGGGCCTGGATCACGCCGGGGCTCATCGACTGCCACACCCACCTGGTCTACGGCGGCAGCCGGGCCCGGGAGTTCGAGCTGCGGCTTCAGGGGGCCACCTACGAGGAGATCGCGCGTCAGGGCGGCGGCATCGTCTCCACGGTGGCCGCGACGCGGGAAGCGGATGAAGCGTCCTTGTTCGACCAGAGCGTGCCGCGGCTCAAGTCCCTGCTGGCCGAAGGGGTGACGACCGTGGAGATCAAGTCCGGATACGGCCTGGATATGGAAACCGAACTCCGGATGCTCCGGGTGGCCCGGAAACTGGGAGAACAGTTCCCGGTGCGGGTCCGGACCACCTTCCTGGGCGCCCA
>JAABTM010000268.1 GCA_011389855.1 Desulfobacteraceae bacterium | reverse complement strand
GGGTTGGATGATGATGTTTTGCCCGGACATGGAAATTTCCACGGCAGTCCCCTCTTGCAGGTCGGTGCTTTTCAAAAGCGGCATCGGGAGGCGCACCGCAAGGCTGTTTCCCCATTTTTTGATGCTCGATAGCATGGTTTCCACCTGATGGTTCATTTGGTTGCTGTTGGCGTTGCCAGTGTTTGGGCGGCGTTGCGTTTTGCCGAACATTGTATCTACATTGTATCATTTCGATGGAAAAGTCAAGCTGGAAGGCGATTCTGCACCAGCAGCCGCATCTCCTCTTCATCGAGAGTTTCCGCGGCGGCGTTCAGCGATTCGAACCAGATTATCGGTTCGTCCTCGCCGGGTTTGTATTCCCCCTTGGCGATTTTAAGGGTTCGTTCTTTGAATTGGTCATAGGGTATGACGCCGTATTTTGTGGTTTTATCTGACATATGATCTCCATGTCCGCCAATATTTCTTTGGCCCTTGCTTCAGCGCGGGCCAGGATTTCCGGCGGCATTCGTGCTTCCAGTTCCTTGAAATTGCGTGCCATTATCGTTCTCCTGCCCCGCCTCGGAATGAATTCCGAGGCTAAATCATTAAAAACCGGCTCGAAGCCGGTTCCGGCTACCCACCCAAAAGCTTCATCACCTCGCGGGTCAGGTCGATGACCGGTTTGCCGGCCACGCCCACGGCCGTGGCGGCGTCGATGATGCCCTGGCCGCTGAGTTCGTACCATTTCTTTCGGGGGGCGTCCTTCGTTGCCTCTTCGGTGAGGGTCTGGAGGTCCTGGGTTACCTCTTGGGCTTGGGTTTCTGGCATCTCCTGAGTCATCTTTTGGACGGCGTCGGAGAGGTCCTTGAGTTCGGTCTCCAGGGTTTCGGGGAGGTTGGCGGATTCGGTGATGGTTTTTTCCCAAAAAAACAAATCAATTCACCCCAAAAACCTTCATCACCTCATCCCCCAAATGATTGATCACTTTCACCGCAATCCGCCCCGATGTCGGTTTGTCAAACGGACGCGACACATCGCTGTGCAGCGTCTCCCACGCATCCTTGTCGATTTCGGCTTTGAGGGTGGTTTTCAACGATTTGTAGGGGTCGCTGGCTCCGAGGAAGTAGGCGTGGCGGACGAAGAAGCTTTCCTCATTATAATCGGTGTCAATGAACCAGCAGGCGATGCCGTCGGGGCCGCTGGAGCGGACTTCGCCGCTGTTGGGATGAAAAACATCCACGCCGTTGATCTTCACCTGGAGCTGGCCGTTTTTGGTGTTCAGGATGTCGATGTCGGGCTCGCCGAAAATCACAAACAAATTGCCCGTGCCGGTGTTTTTGAGATCGTCGGCCATGTGCAGATCGGCGTTCATGTGGGCTTTGAGCACGGGGATGCGGCCGAGTTTGTCGAAGTCGGCGGAGTGGGCGTCGTAGTTGAAGGCGCAGGCGATGAGTACGTCGAAGCCGGCGTCTCCGGCTTCGCGGGCGGCGGCCACCAGGTCGGGGCGTGAGACGGTGCCGAACTCGGGGCCGATGAAGACGCCGGCCCGGCGTTCGGTTTCGCTGTCGCCCTCCACGTAGCGGCCTTCGGCGCAGATGTACTCGCCCGGCCATCCGGTGATGGACGAGAAGACGATCTTGTCCTCCTTGTGGGCCTGCTGGACGCCGGTGGTTTTCAGGTGTTCGAGGATGACGGCGGCGAAGTCCGCTTCGTCCGCGTCGCGGTCGGGGGCGGGTTTTTGATCGGGGTCGATGAGGTCGTCGTTTTCGTCCACGGCCAGGACGCGGTGGGGCGAGAGGCTCTCCACGGTGAAGGGGCCGCCCACCCGGACGATGGATTTGTCCTCGTAGGGCTTGTCGTAGAGGTATTCGGAATCGGCGTTGGCGGCGATGGAGGCGTCGATCTCCTTTTGGCGTTTGATGCGGGCGCCCCACCACTGCTTGTGGAAGGTTTTGGCTTTGGCGGGCCATTTGTCGCCGGCTTCACGGGGGATCTCCCATTCCTCCCAGGTTTTCATAAAAACAGCAGGCAGCATTTTAGATATTTTTCTTCATAAGAGTTTAGATGAAAAAGCACATTCGTAATTTTTAAATATCTGCAAGATCTTTCGAGTATACTTTTTTAACAGCGCCTTCTATCCTCTCCGATTTATATTCGAAACCTACTTCTTTTAAGGTGTCTATTACTGCTTTTTTATCTCTGAAAATTTCTCTAGCTTCACCCTCTTCACTGAACATTAATTTCATTATACCTTTCCGTTTTAGCATAATTTTTCCATTGTAAACTATTATTCTGTTTTCTATTTCGCTTTTATAATCATGATTCCTGATTTTTTGATAATCCTTTATGTGCCGCTGTATAAAATTTAGTAAGACATCTTTGTATGGCAATGCCCGGGTGAAAGCTTCTTCTGCCGAGTCAAACAAGGCTTTAACAATTAAGCCCCAATGTTGTTCGTCAACATCCGGCCGAAGCGCAATACCTTTTTTTAACGCTTTATTTCGTATTTTTTTATAGGTTGAAAAATCTTCATTTTTAACATACAATTCCTTATTATTTATAATAATAATTGATTTTTCATCATCAATTTGCATTAATTTTTCAAATTCTAGCATATCAACTACCGGCGATTTTCCGACCAACATATTGTCCATATGTTGATCGGAAATTGGAATATCTTCTATTTGAATCAAAGATCTTTCCAACGATCTGAAAAATTTAATTTCCGATTGAGATGCAAGTATTCCAAATTCTGCTCTTGACGCATTTATATATGAATGAAGTTGATTTTTGGAGCTTTTAGTTTCTTTTACCTTGGTTTCAACTATAATATACGGATCATAATCTCTATTAAATACAACAATATCTGCTTTACCTTTTTTACTGCCAATCTGGATTGGATACTCAATTTTTATTCTCTCCAGCCCATAGCCATAATGGCATACAAGCTTGATATACATAAATTGCCGAATTATTTCCTCTGGACCCCATGGCCTAATCTTTTCTTCAAAGGAAGATATGTGAAATTTCCCATCAATTTTTCTTATATTGATGTTAGCCAAAATATCTGGATAAAGATACCACATTCCTTAGCCCTCTATTTTATTTCTATTTACAGCATTTTCCTTGAAAAGTTTACATACATTCAAAACATTTTTAGCGGATATATGCAGTATTATTAAACATCTCCCGAAAAAACAGCACCCGGTCTTTCTGGTCCGCGGTAAACAGAAACGGCGCCACATCCTCGGCCAGAAAATTCAGGTCCAAGGCATTCAGCCGGTCCGTAAACATTTTTAAAAATTGCGATTCATCCACGCCAAGGCAGTTTTCGATATAGGCGAAATCGGGCCGGGTCAACCCCATCAGGAAAGACACGTCGAACAGGTCGCGTCCCTTTTCCCGCTTTCGATACAACACCGCCATCATTTTCTGGGCCAGCAGCACCGGCGGCGGCGCGGCGAGAATGCGCCTGAACACGCCGAATTTGTTCAGGACGACGACCCGGGGTTCGTAATGCTTCGCTTTTGCCTCGGTGTCGATCCGAACGAGGATCTTTCTGCCCTTGTCCGGGCTGAGGCCGGCCTTGTAAAGCATTTCCGGGAAGCGAATGTAGCAATGGAACGCCCACCGCTCCACCACGCGGTATTCGACGATGAACCCCTTGTATTCCATATCCCGGCAGGCGGTTTCCACCAATGCCTCGAAATCGGCGAAGGAAAGGCCGAAATTGTCGAAGTCAAGGTCTTCTGAAAACCGGACGCTCTGGTGAAGGATGCGGACGGCGGTGCCGCCAATGAACGACAAATATTCCGACCCCGGCAGCTTGAACAACGCGTCCAGCAACTCGTATTGAAGGTATTCCACCAGCGCTCCCTGGGGATTTTTCCGGAACACATCTTCGGGAAAATAGGCGGCAACCTGATTTAGGGTAAGCATTTCAACGCCCAGTGTTTCAGTTTTTTGATGTTGAACGCCGCCAGGTATCGTCGAAACTTGTCCGCATCCAGGTGGTCGCTCATTTGATCGTAATTGAGCCGGATGGCGTCGAAATCCGCCTGGCCCCGCATCCCCGCCAGATTGAGATACAGGTAATCCAGCAGCGCCTTTTCCGGTTCCGCCAGAAGGTACACCCCGTTTTCCGTCGTCACGGGCGCATATCCCCAGAACAGCGCTTTTTTGATGTGCCGATAGATAAACCCCCCGAAACCATTATCGAACCGCCGGTTGATCCGGGCCGTCACGCTGGTGTTGGCATGGACCATTTCCGGGATGAACCCATAAAATGACAAGGCGCTCTCCAGGCTGATGTAACTGGGCGGATACAAAAGATGCGCCACTTCCTCCCTTTTGATCCGGTCCACATACCGCGCAAAGGCGTACAAACCGTTTCTGAGCCGCACGAGGTATCCTTTTTTGATCCAAAGGGTGAACTGGTAATCGTACACCTTGAGCCAATGGATCGACAGATCCTGCCGGGAAAAAATGGGGGCGTCAATGGCCGCTGTCAGGTCTTGATATTTCATAAATTTATTATAATTAATAAGTTTCTGAAATGTCAATCGCCTGTCCTGAACTGTGATTCAGATGATTCAGATGATGCGCATGATCATCGACATCACAGTCCATCATAAAAATCACGTGAATCACAGTTCAAGACAGGCATGATTCGACCAACGCATCAAATTCCGCCTCAATCTCAAACACCTTCGTAAACTCCGCGAAGGCCCACCGCCCGAACCCGCCCAGGTTGTTGACGCCGGGGACCCAGTAGGTCTTCATGGTCTCGGCCTTCGCCTTGGCGTCCTCGCCCCGGTAGCCCTCAATCTCCACGATCAGGTTCAGGGGCGAATCTCGGCCGTCGTCCACCCGGTCGATGAAGTCCGGCAGGTAGGACCGGGGCGTCGATCCCATGAGATAGGGGACCTCCAGCCCCAGGTTCTGGTTCTTTACATAAACCCGCACCCGGGGGTGTTCCTCCACGACGCGGCAGAACTCGGCCTCCCAGTCGCTGTCGCAAATCACCCAGTTGAGGTGGCACCGATCCGGGGCGGTCCGCCACCGCGTGGCTTTGGACGTGGTGAAGTTGACGGGGGCCGTCGATCCCTCGGGATTGTACGGATCGAGGATCGCTTTGATGGGCTTGTCGCCGACGGTGGCGGCGGTGATGCCGGCTTTGATCCGCTCGCAGGCCATGTTGGCGATATCCTGGTAGAGCAACTGGGCCGGATGCGTGCCGCCGGAGCAGTTCAGGTATCCGCCGTCCATCCACTGCCGGCAGATCCGCTTGAGCTGGCCTAAAAGGTGGAAGGTCGTAGGACTGCCGGCGCAGCGCCCGGGGCCGGGGCAGCCGGTTGCCGTGGTCGTCGAAATTGCGGAAGAGCGGGAGGCGGCCCTCGTTGAAGGTCTCGGTCTCGCCGTCCGGGCCGGTCCGGTAAAATCCGGCGATGTAGTCGTGGACCAGCTTGGAAGTCGAAGTGTTGTTGCACACCACGATAAAGACGGGCGGCACGTCGATCCCCGCCGCCTCCCACGCCGCGAAGGTCGCCTGGTAATGGCCGTAGAGGGCGTCCAGGGCGGTCTGGAGTTCCGTGGGCAGGCTCAGCGGATCGAGCCCTTTGGCTTTGCCCCGGCCTTTTTTGGGCATCTTCTTGCCGATGTGCTCCCAGAGGTTGCGGAACTTGGGCATGTCGCCGCCGGGGATGTTGTCGGAAACCGGCACCCGGGGCAGCTTGACGATGCCGCATTCGATGGCGTCCATGAGGGAGAAGTCGCTCGCCGTCCAGGGGAAGATG
>JAABTM010000267.1 GCA_011389855.1 Desulfobacteraceae bacterium | reverse complement strand
CCGGAGCCCCGGAGGAAAAAGGGCGTGGCCGACAGGTCGCAGACCGTCCGGACCCCCAGCTTCCGCTTCACCGCCTCGATGCCGGAGATCCAGAGCCGGGCCGCCTCGTTGTTCTTTTTGGCCTCTTCCTTTTCGTCGCCCTTGAGGTCGGCCGCGTCGTCGGTGTCGGGCTTTTCCCGGTAGCAGTGGTGGGCCTCGTCGTTGATGACCAGGATGTTTTTGATCCCCATCAGCTCCGGCATGACCCGCTGGATCATCTGTCCCTCGGTCTCCAGGGTGTTCAGGTCCGGCCCCCGGCCCTGGAGCAGGGCCCGGCCGCCTTTGGACAGCTCCATCCGCTCCCGCAATTTAAAGGCGTGGTAGTTGGTCACCACGATCTTGGCCTTGCCCAGGTCCGCCAGCAGGTCGGAGGGGATGAGTTCCCGGCCCTTGTAGTAGCTGTCCACGTCGTTGGGCTGGAGCACCCGCAGCCGGTCCCGGATGGTGATGCCCGGCGCCACCACCAGAAACCCCCGGGTGAACAGCTTGCCGTTGGGACGGCGCGCCGCGTTGACCGTCTGCCAGGCGATGATCATGGCCATCACCATGGTCTTGCCCGCGCCCGTGGCCAGCTTCAGCGCGATGCGGTAGAGATCCGGGTTGGCCTCCTTGTTGGCGTTGCGGATCAGGGTCCGTATCCGCCCCAGGTTGCCCCGCTTCAGTTTGGGCAAGACCTCCGTCAGCCAGATGAGCGTCTCCACCGCCTCCACCTGGCAGAAAAAAGGCCGGATTCCTAGGAATTCATGATGCCGCCAGTGGTGAAGCAGCCGGGCCGTCTCCGGGGTCACATGCCACTGATCCGGGGTGGGATGACGCCGCCAGATGTCCACCTCCCGCCGGATGGTGTTGATGAGCCAGGTGGGGTCGTAGGTCTGAGCGTCGGTGGATGCGCCCTCGTCCGCCCCGAAGTCCAGATCGGCCTGCTGATGCACGGACGCCGTCTTCCGCTTCTTGGGCTTGGGCGCCGGCGAAATAAAGGATGCGGATCGCCGCGTGCTGAGGATCTTATCCGTGGGCTGGCCGTCGTCATCCAGCTCCCAGTGGCGGGACGGATATTGGTACGGCGAGTTGAGGATGGGCTTTTCGAAGAAGTGTTGGGGCATGGCGTTGTCTCCCAAATCAACATGTTAAGTACACTCCCAT
>JAABTM010000564.1 GCA_011389855.1 Desulfobacteraceae bacterium | reverse complement strand
AAGCACATAAAACACAACCCACCCCAAAACCCCCACCCCCACAAACACATGCCCCCCAATAATCCCCCACCAAAACCGATAATAAAACTCATTCATCTTCTGCAACCGCCGCAGCCCCCCGAAGATCCGGCGGACGCGGTCCAGGGGCAGGTAGCGTTCGTTGTCCGAGGGGGAGTTGCTCTGGAAGGCGAATGAGGGGCAAAGGGCGTAAAACCGGTCGTCTTTTAGGTCTCGAAGCATGTCGTCGTAGGGGACGCCGTGCCAGGGCCTTCGGGCCAGCCGTTCGGCGAAGGGGCGGTTGAGGATGCAGGCGTGGGTCAGGCTTCGGTAGCGGATATTCCGGACCGACGGATACAAGGTGGCGCGACTTCCCTTGACCATGCACCCGAGCATGACCAGATTCCAGTCGGAATCGGTCGTCATGAAGTCGATGCCGTTTTTCAGGATTTCCGGATCGAACCGGTCGAAAACGATGTCGTCCTCGAAGATGAGGATTCGGCGGCTGCCGGCGGCCAGGCCTTTTTTCATGCAGTCGATGTGGGATTCGTAGACCCCCTGTTCGGGGTCGGTGGGATGCTTGTCCACGATGTGGAACTCGACCCGGTCGGACAGGCCGACCGTCGCGAACTGTTTTCGGGCTTCCCGCCGGCGGTCCGGTCGTTCAGTGAGGGAAATGCAGTAGACCTTATCGAAGAAATCCCACATCGCCGCCGTCTGTTGCCCGATCGTTCCCATGTGCTCTTCCGATCTTCTTCATCGGCCGTTTGGTTGTATAATTTTCGTTTTGCGTCCGCGCGGGAAAGAAGAACTGATTTATGCCCAAAGCCCTTATCAGAAAACTGGCGGAGACCGAATACGTCCGATGCGCCATCGCCGACCGGGCCGATCTGAGCGCCTTCCGGGAGCGGCCGACGCCCCGGATCATCTTCGGTCTCTGCATTATCGGCCTCAGCTACACCATCGGATGGCCCGCCATCGCGGCCCTGGGGGCGATCTCCGTCTATTTCCAGAAACCGGTGATCGTGGCGGTCGGCGGCCCGGTGATGTACGGGCTCTCCCACCTGACCTTCATGGTGGGCGCGTATTTCGCCGGGGCCAAATACACCCGCGTGTTCATGCGCTGGCTGACCCGGGTCGCCATGGAGCGGCTTTTAGGCGCGCCCCCGCCGGCCGACCCACCCGTTGAAACCGGTGTCCGACAGGACCGCGGCCCGTCGAAGCCCGAACAACAGGGAAGATGATCATGCGCATCGTCCTCGTCCATCCCGCCGGGTCCAACTGGATGCCGGGCAAAAAAGACGCCGCCGCCACCGCCAACCGGATGGCCCCGCTGGGACTCCTCTCCATCGCGGCCTGGCTGGAACGCGAAGGCCACGAAGTCTTTGTCCACGACTGCCTGGGGCCCAACGCCGCGCCCGGGACCGGGGCCAACGTCAAAAAAATCCTCGCCCTCGGCCCCGACCTGGTGGGGTTTTCCGCCACCACCTCCGGGTTCCTCGACGGGTACGACCTCGCGGCCGGCCTCAAAGCGGCCGATCCCGGCATCCAAACCGTTTTCGGCGGGGTCCACATTTCAGCCATGGGCGGGGTTCTTCTGGAACATTACGAAAAGATCGATTTCCTCTGCCGGGGGGAAGGGGAGGTCACCCTGGCGGAACTCGCCGCCGGAGAAGATCCTCTGGACGAGCCGGTCTGAAGGGGGCGGCACTCCGGAAATTTCGGCGCCGGGTTAACCCGGTGCCGGGTCGTCGTAGAAGCCTTTCGGGGCCAGCTCGGGGAAGCGGTTCCCGTTCAATTTCAGCAGAAAACGGCGGATGTCGGTACACAGGTCGCAGTGGTTGAGGTAACCGCTCCTTCGCGGCGTAAACCCGAAGGTTTCGACGGCCAGCTCATGGAGCCCGCGGATGCCGGCGGCCGCCAGCCGGTCGAGGAGCGGGTATTTCCCTTCGGGAAGCGGTCCGCCCAGATCGGCCATATCGATGGCCAGGCCGGCGCAGAGTCCGGGGACGTATTTC
>JAABTM010000563.1 GCA_011389855.1 Desulfobacteraceae bacterium | reverse complement strand
TGGCCTCTTCCAGGGCGCCCCGTGCCAGCCCCACGGCCTGTGCACAGACGTGAATCCGGGTCATGTTGAAAAAAGCCATGAGCTGCTTGAATCCCGCGCCCTGTTTCCCCACCAGCCGGTCGCCGGGAACCCGCGCGTCCTTGAGCACCACCTCCGCCGTCTCCGAAGCGCGGATGCCCAGTTTGCCGTGGATCTTGGTCGCGGAATACCCGGCGGTCTCGGTGGGGACCAGAAGGAAACTGTGGCGCCGGTGGCGCGATTCCTGATCCGGATCGGTCTGGCAGAAAACGAGGATGTAATCGGCGCCGACGCCGTTGGTGATGAACATCTTGGTTCCGTTGATCACCCAGTCGTCGCCGTCGCGGACCGCCGCGGTGGACGCCGCCGTGACGTCGCTGCCGGCGTCCGGCTCGGTAATGGCCGTGCCGATGACGGCCTCCCCCGCGGCGATTTTCGGCAGCACCTCCCGCTTCTGGTCCTCCGTGCCGTACAACTGGATCAGCTCCGCCCCGAAAGACGCCGACAGGATCGCCAGACCGATGCCGGGATCCACGGCGAAAAACTCCTCGCAGATCAGCGCCTGCTCGAAGAGTCCGTACCCGGCCCCGTCGTATTCGGGATCGATGAACGCCCCCACAAATCCCAAATCGCAGGCTTTTTTCCGGATCGCGACGTCAAAGGATTCCTCCCGGTCGAAGTCCCGGGCCCGGTCGGGAAATTCGCCCCGTGCAAACTTGCGGGCCGCCTGGACGACCTCTTTCTGCTCCTTGGTCAGTTGGAAATTCATGGATGGTTCCTCCCACCGTATTGTTCCATCACGATATCACGCCCCAAACGCCGCCTGAACGATCTCTTTTGCCTCTTCCTGAATCCGTTTCAGATGATCCGCCCCCTTGAAGCTCTCGGTGTAGATTTTGTAGATGTCCTCGGTTCCGGAGGGGCGGGCCGCGAACCAGCCGTTTTCGGTCACGACCTTGAGGCCGCCGATGGGGGCGTCGTTGCCGGGGGCCCGGGTCAGTTTGGCCGCGATCTTCTCGCCGGCCAGGGTGTCGGCCTTGACCTTGTCCGGCGTCAGCCCCTTCAGGGCGGCCTTCTGATCGGGAGTGGCCGGGGCGTCGAGGCGTTCGTAGACCGGCGATCCGAACCGGTCGGTCAGGTTTTTGTAGAGCGTGCTGGGGTCATCGCCGGTGCGGGCCGTGATCTCGGCGGCCAGCAGGTTGAGGATGATCCCGTCCTTGTCCGTGGTCCAGACCGTGCCGTCTTTTCGCAGGAAGGAGGCGCCGGCGCTTTCTTCGCCGCCGAAGCCGTAGGATCCGTTTAGCAGGCCGTCCACGAACCATTTGAACCCCACCGGGACCTCGGCCAGTTTCCGGCCCAGATGGCCCGCGATCCGGTCGATCATGGAAGAGCTGACCAGGGTCTTGCCCACGGCGGCTTCTCCGGGCCAGTCCGGCCGGTTCTGGAAAAGATACCAGATGGCGACCGACAGGTAATGGTTGGGGTTCATGAGGCCCGCGCCGGGGGTTACGATGCCGTGGCGATCCACGTCCGCGTCGTTGCCGAAGGCGATGTCGTAACGGTCCTTGAGGTCTATTAAGCTCGCCATGGCGTAAGGCGACGAGCAGTCCATGCGGATTTTCCCGTCCTTGTCCACGGTCATGAAGGAAAAGGTCGGATCGACGATTGGGTTGACCAGGTCGAGATCGAGCCCGTATTTCTCGGCGATGGGTTCCCAGAAGGCCACGGCGGCCCCGCCCATGGGGTCCACGCCGATCCTGATGCCGGCGTCCCGGATGGCCGCCATATCGACGACATTTTCCAGGTCCGCCACATAGGGGCCGATGTAATCGGTCTCCCGGGTGGTTTCGGCTTTCAGCGCCTTTTCGTAGGGAATCCGTTTGACGGCCCGGCAGTCGTCCGCCAGGATAGAATTGGCCCGGTCTTCGATCCATTTCGTAGCGTCGCCGCCGGCCGGGCCGCCGTGGGGCGGATTATATTTGAAGCCGCCGTCGTCCGG
>JAABTM010000562.1 GCA_011389855.1 Desulfobacteraceae bacterium | reverse complement strand
ATCCGGCTGTGGCTTTTTTCCCATGACGGCCTGACCAAGGACGCCGAAAAAATGGCCCGGGAAAAGGGAATCCTGTGGTCCGACCGAAAGGATTTGGACGCCCTGCTGGAGCATTTGGGGCTGCGGCCGTTGCCGGATTTGGATGAATGAATTTCGCCGTCTGAACCCGGATGGCCGGGATTAAAGGATTTTCAGGATCATCCCGGTCGTCCCCCAATCCTGAAAATCCCGGTTCGGACAACCGCAAAAATTGCGCAAAGGACTGTCACAAATTAAGGAGTAAAACCCATGACGTCATCCCAAACGCCCTGGATCGTCGAGCCCATCGTCCCGGAACCCATCTACACCGACCGACAAGAATTTCTGGATTTTTTCCACAAAGCCGCTTTAAACGCCGCCCGGCGGCTGACCCGCTCCACTGTGATGCTGGGCCAGCGGCGCATGGGCAAAACCGAGATTTTCAAGCGGGTGGTCAACCGTCTGTTTTTTGAGCAGGATCCGACGGCGCCGGAGGCGGTGGTTCCGGTGTATTTCAGTTTTCCCGATAATCAAATGAGCGAAACGCGGTTCGCCATTGATTATCTGGAAAATTTCATTCGACATTATGTGGGGTTTCGCTCCCGCCAGCCGCACATCGTAACCAAGAAGTTGACCGGCGGCCAGCTTCTTGACGCGGTGGAACAATCGCGGCCCCTGTTTCCCTTCACAAAAACCCTGGACTGGACCCTGGACTGGCTGGATTCCGTGGTCAAAGAAGACGGCGTGTTCCCTTCCCGAACGGCGCTTGAGGCGCCGCGCCGGGTCGCGGCCATCGATGATTCCACCATCGCCATGTTTCTGGACGAATTTCAAAACACCCGCCTGCCCCAGTACGATTTCGACATCGTGGGCTTCATGCAGGAAGCCGTGGAATCGCCGACCTGCCCGCATTTCGTCACTGGATCCGCCATGAGCATTTTATCCCGCGAGATCATTGGCCGGGGAGCGTTGTTCGGTCGGTTCCGAGGCATGGACATCAAGCCGTTGACCGGGTATTGGGGAGCTGAGCTGGCTCGAAAGGCCGCCGCTTTCAGCGGCGTCGAGATGCCGGAACTCATGGCGCCCGTGGTGGCTGATCGTTGCGGGGGCAATCCGTTTTACATCACGGCGTTGGTGGAGCAGGCCGCGTTGACCGAGGGATCGATTCCGGACGAGGAAACCCTAAACCGCCTCCTGGCCGTGGATTTGTCCTCCGGGTTCATTTGGATGGAACTGCACGACCAAGTGATGCAGTGGATCAAGCGGATCAACGAATACGGCGTCACCAAATGGATTCTTTATCTTTCGGCCCTGGACGAAAACACCGAGGAGGACCAAAACGGCCGCTTGAATGTTGAGCGCATCCGGGAGGAAGTCAGCCGCCGGGAAGGCCGGGAGGTGTCCCTGGAAACGGTCCGGGACGTTTTGGTGAAGCTGTCCCGGGGAGATTTGCTGGAATATCTGGAATTGGGGCGGTGGTTCCGGCGGGTGAAGGATCCGATCCTGCTGGAGTTTTTGAAGGTTTGGGGGCGAATCGAGGTGGAGGGGAAAAACGCCGAACATGTCCGAAATGAACTGGAAATCCGATACAATCAAATGGAACGGAGAATCCGGGAATACAAAGGGTATCTGGCCGAAGTGTTTATGTGCCAGGCGTTGTGGAACGCCCAGCGGAAAACCCTGCCGGCCGAGTGGTTTAACAGCCCGAACGATGTTCAAATGCCGGACCATTTCATCTTCATCCGAACCCGGTATCGTCTTGGCGCGGGCAAAGGAAGGGAAATCGACGTGCTGGGCGCCGCCGGCCCGACGCAATGGGTGTGCCAGAGCAAATGGCGAAAGGACAGGCCCGCCGGCGTGGGCGTGCTGGAACGCCTCTTGGAGCAGGCCCAATGGATCAAAGAGGACATGGACCCCCTGGAAATCCGAATGTGGCTGTTTTCCCACGACGGCCTGACCGCCGACGCCGAACAAATGGCCCGGGAAAAGGGCATCCTGTGGTCCG
>JAABTM010000561.1 GCA_011389855.1 Desulfobacteraceae bacterium | reverse complement strand
CCACTCCTCCGGGTCCACCGTTTTGACGCCCCGGATGAACCCGAGGCCGTGGGGGCCGCCGTCGGGAACGTAAAGGTCGATCCGGTCGATCATCCGAAGGGCCTTGGAGGGCATGGCCAGGCCGGCGGCCGGGTCATGGTTCGGATCATCCGGCGAGATGGGCGCCGCGTCGCCGAATTCATGGGATATCCCCCGGGCCGCTTCCTCCGGCGAGGGCGTGTACGCCGCGGTCGAGGCCCCGCGGACGCCCACCTGCTGGGCCAGGGCCTCGGCGGTAAAAAATCCGAAATTGGTCGTGCCCTCGTAGAGGATCTCTCCGTCCTGGATCACCTGCATATCGAAGTTTTCGATGATCATGCCCACGGCCTCGGAGGCCTGGGTCAGCCGCGACCGCATGGTCAGCCGGCCGCCGCCCGGCGGAATCGGCCGGCGCTGAACCGCCTTTCCCCCCAGGTTCCGGAATTTTAAATCCTTTTGACTCCGCAGCGCCGAGCCGACATAGGCGGCCAGCCAGCCGCAGGGCTGGAGGGCGATCTCCAGCAGGACGCAAAAGGGCATCACCCTCGACCGGTCGGCCCGGAAATACCAGTCGTCGGCCGGCAAATCGTACTCCGCCTCGATCCAGCCGTCGGGCTTGAGGACCCACGGCTCGGGATCGGTCCGCACCACCCGGTCCATGAAAAAATAGGGCGGGCGGGGCAGTCGGGCGATTTTCCGTTCCGAATCGAAGATCTTGTAGGGGGCGCCGAAGGCTTCGGAGGGATTGCCTTCGCAGAAAGCCAGCAGCCGGTCTCGGTCGTACAGGGGCGCGGGGGACGTCTCCCGCCGGTTTCCCCAAAACGCTTCGATCGTTTCCCGGGTCGCGCCGGACAGCTTCAGGGACATGCCGCGGAACAGGACGATCTCCCGGCCGTCGGCGTACATGTGGGCGTCGGCGACGGCATAGGGCTCGGGGCCGTAGCCCAGTTCCTTGATTTCCACCTCGTAGATCACATGCTTTGTTTGGGGCGTCACCGGCCCCCGGCATTTGAGGGCGGCCGGGACGTCGATCATCGGTTCGTACCGTGCGTCGGGCATGTCCGTCACCCAGCCGATGCGCTGGAGAAAGACCCGTAGCGTGTGGGCGCAACACTCGTACATGAGGGTGCCGGGCATGACCATGTCGTCCACGAAATGGCAGGTGAGAAACCAGTCGTCGGGGTGGATGTCCGCCTCGGCCCGGATGAGGCCCACGCCGTAACGCCCCCCTGTGGGTTCCAGGGCGAGAATGCGGTGGATGAGGGCCATCCGGCCGCCCGGCAGCCAGAGGGATTCGGCCGGCGCCGCGCCGGCGAAGGCGTCGCCGAAGGCCGCCGCCAGATCGCCGCGCCGGAGCGCTTCCACGGCCGCGTCGTCATAGGATTCGGGGGAGACGGCCACCCAATCGGTCATCTCCTTTTTGCCCGGCGCCGGCGCCGTGTCCGCCTCGGTCAGGATAATGCCCCCGGACCGCCGGACCTCTTCGTTGGTGAAAAACCCGGCGCACCCGTCCCGCATGGTGATAAGGCGTTCGTCGCCGATGTACCCGTCGAAGCGGAAAAAGAACATCCAGGTCTCGCCGGACCGGACGAACCGGTCGATGTCGATCTCGTACCGGATGACCTCGCCAGGCCGGGGCAGCCCCCGATGGAACCGGACGGTGGCGTCCAGCAGCCGGTAGGCCCGTTTCCCTTTGACCCGCAGATCGATGCCCAGGTAGGAGCAGAGAAACAGGTCGGCCTGACCCGCTTCCACTGAAATGCAGACCGGCGCCCGGCCGCCGTCCAGGTACCACGCCCCCGGAAGCACATCGTGTTCCGTGACCACCCGGCCGGATCCCATGCCGCCTTTGACCCCTTCCACCGAAATGATCCGGTCCACCAGCATGAGCGGCTCGTCGGGCAGCCGGACCCGGACCGGGTAATGGTCCACCTCGGCGAATTCCGGACCGAGGACACGGGCGACGGAGCCAATGGCGAATTCCATGCACATGTGCCGGTCGAAGG
>JAABTM010000560.1 GCA_011389855.1 Desulfobacteraceae bacterium | reverse complement strand
ACATGGCCGGCGAGATCTATTTCCGGGGCCGGCGCATCGAAAAGGGGGCCCACGGCGTCGCCTTCACCACGGTGCTCCACGGGGTCGGCGAGAGCATTCTGCCCGAGCTGTTCAGCCGGTATGTGGACATGGCGGTGACGCCGGGCGAACTCAACCAGTTGCTGGAGGCGACCCTTTCCGGCCCGTCCACGAAGTTCATGTCCGGCCCCAACGGCCTGGGCATCCTGGACCTGGACGCCGGCAAGTACATTCCCACCTGCGCCGGGGAGATCCCGGCCCGAATTCTGGAGTACATCCGCGAGAACAGCGGCGTGGCCGGGGCCCAGTTGCTGACGGAATTCGGGCGGCCCCCCTACGGCCATCCGCCGGACGTGGTCCGGGCCTGCCTGGCGGGGCTGCTGCGGGCCGGCAAGGCGCGCATCCGGCCGGAAGCCGGGGCCGAGATCACGTCGGTCCGGGACCCCGGGGCCAAGGACATGTTCCAGAAGGACCGGGAGTTCAAGCGGTCCGACATCCTGCCCCCGGCGGACCAGGGGATCAGCGCCCGGGACCGGGTGGCCATCTGCAAGTATTTCTCCACCTATCTCAATGTGGACATCGACCGGGAGAACGACGCCATCGCCGACGCGGTCTTCCAGCAGTTTCCCCAGCAGGTGACCCGGATCCAGGAGCTGGAGAGCAAGTGGAACCGGCTGCCCCACCGGCCGGAGCTGCCCGGGACGATCCAAAAGCTGAGAAAGGCCCTGGAGGACTGCAAGCGGTCCCGCCATGTGGAGCCGACGGTGCAGGCCCTGAAAAAGCATCTGGATGCGCTGCGCGACGGCACGGAGCAACTGGGCATCCAGTTGGCGGAGCTGACCGACGAGAACCTCAACGCGGTGGTCCGGGCCATGGATGCGCTGGACCACCAGGCGGCCCAGCTCGAAGCGGTGGGCGGGGCCGATGCCGTGGCGGCGGCGGTGGCGGCGGTCCGGAAGCAGTTGGCGGGGGACCGGCCGTGGCGGGAGATCGGGGGCGTGGCGGCGGAGATCGAGGCCATCAAGGAACGGTACCGGGAGGTGCGGCTGGAACTGATCGGGCGGCAGGAGGCCAAAGCCCAGGAGATCCGGGACCGGATCAAGCGGCGGGCCGGGTTCGAGAAGCTGGACGGGGATGGAAGCCACCAGGTGCTGCGGCCCATCACCGAGGCGCTGTACGACACCACGCCGGAGGCGGTGCAGCCGACCCTGGAGGCCCTCCGGGATTCGGTGGCGGCCCGGCTGCGGGAGGCCGAGGAGGAGGCGGACGGCCGGCTGGATGATTTGCTGGCGAGGATTACGAAGCAGCAGGTGGTCAAGGTGCGGCATAATTTGAATGGGCGGGAGTTCGGGTCGATGGAGGAGGTGGATGCGGCGTTGAAGGAGCTGCGGGAGCGGCTGGCGACGCGGTTGGAGGGGAGGGATGACATTCGGGTGCGGTTGGTGTAGGATGAGGGTGTCGGGGAAGCGAATGTTTGTCAAGCGCCGCCGGGGAATGAATCCCCCGGCTACAAGCCAAACCCGGCTGAAGCCGGCTGCGGACGTTTCGGCTTGCGCATTGGCCAAAACGATGATCATCATTCCGGCCATTCATATGGACGAAGACCTGCGAGGTTTTAGAAACCTCGTAGGTCTGGGCGCGGAGCTGGCCGAAACGATGATCAAGGCCGCGAAACCATAAAGATACAGATGACCCATAAAGACATGTCGCATGTAAAAATCGATAAAACGGTCATTTCCACAGCGCCTCTTTTTGACAAATCGGATTTGAAACACTACTGGCATTCCCGCTCGCCCCAGGAGCGCCTGGAATACATGGAAATGCTAAGACGGACAAATTATGGAAACAAAGCTGCCGCCCGACTTCAGAGAGTTTTTGAGCTTGTTGAAAAAGCCCGGCGTTGATAAATGGTGCGAGAAAAATATAAATGGAGGTGGCGATCACATGAGACCCGACGAAATCAAATCAGAGATAGAAAAGCTGAGTCTTGCCGAAAAGCTGTTGTTGATTG
>JAABTM010000559.1 GCA_011389855.1 Desulfobacteraceae bacterium | reverse complement strand
CTGGAGATACTTGCCCATGGCCTCGTGGGTCTGGTCGTTCTGCCAGGAGACCGCGAAAAAGTTCTCCAGGCACTGCCCGCCGGCCAGGGGCGACGGCCCGGCATTGCCGCTGATGAGAAACACCCCCGCGTCGGTGACCGGCCTGGCCACGGCCATCATCACGTTGGAAAAGACGATGCCGGTCATGATGTCGATCTTGTCCTTCTCGATCATCCGCATGGCCACCTGGACCCCGACCCCCGGCTTGAGCTGATCGTCTCCGACAATCAAATCCACCGGCAGCCCGCCCAGCTTGTCGCCTTTGTGTTTCATGCCCAGTTTGAATCCGTCGAGAATGTCGATGCCCAGACTGGCCGCCGGGCCGGACATGGTGGCCATGTAGCCGATTTTGATCTTGTCGGCGGCGTGGACCGTTGTGGTCAGAAAAAATGCCATCATGATCACGAGCATTGTTCGGAATGGTTTCATCCTGTTTCCTCCAACTTGTTGGTTAATATGATAAATCCTGGTCTTGCCGCCTTGGAATGAAATTCCCAGGCTCAATCATCCCAAACCGGCTGAAGCCGGTTAGAATTGCCCTCGCTGTTACAATTGGTCGATAGCCACAACCGGCTTTCAGCCGGTTTTTTGGATTCAGCCTCGGAATTTCATTCCGAGGCGCGCAGCCCCCGAATAAACCCCTCCACCGCCCCGACGCCTTCCTCTTCCATCAATCGGATCGTCTGCGACCCCACCACGGCGATGTCCGCCTTGCCTTTCAGGAAATCCACATCGGCTTTTGATTTGACGCCGAAGCCCACCGCCAGGGGCAGATCCGTCGCTTCCCGGCATTGGGCGAGGTACGTTTCCAGGTCGGCGGAAAACCGTGTCTCCGCCCCGGTGACGCCTTTGCGGGCCACGCAGTAGATGAATCCTTTTCCGAATCCGGAGAGGTATTGCATTCGCTCCGGCGACGTGGTGGGCGAATAGATGAAAATCGGCGACAGGTTCTGGCCGTTCATGGCGTCGAGGTAGTCGCCGGCCTCCTCGGGCGGCAGATCCGGCACGATGGCCCCTTGCATCCCGTGGCGGGCCATGTCCTCGGCGAACCGGGACACGCCGTATCGATAGAGGATATTGTAATAGGTCATGAAAAGGAACGGGATGTCGAACCGTTCCGATACGGTTTTCGCCAGGGTCATGCAGTCGGCCACCGTGGCCCCGTTTTCCAGGGCCTTCTGGTTGGCCGCCAGGATCACCGGGCCGTCGGCGATGGGTTCGGAAAAGGGGATCTGGAGTTCCATGAGATCCACCCCGGCCTTCACCATGGCTTCCACCATCCGCAAAGAGTCGTCGAATGAGGGATACCCGAGCACGATGTGAGTCATCAGGAGGATATCCTTTTGTTTTCGCTTGTCGCGAAGATAGGTCTCAAGCATGGTATCCCTTTGCCTTTCGGATGATGAAGTCCTGCCAGCGCGGATCGTTGAAGGCGTCGGCCACCGTGAAGATGTCCTTGTCGCCCCGGCCGGACTGGTTGATGATGATGCTCGCGTCTTGGGGCAGATCCGGCGCCTCCTTGAACGCCTGGACAAAGGCGTGGGCCGACTCCAGGGCCGGGATGACGCCTTCCTTTTTAATGGTCAGGGACATGGCCTCCACCACCTCGTCGTCGGTGGCCGCCGTAAACCGGGCCTTGCCGGCCTCCTTGAGGCTCGACAGGATGGGCGAGACGCCCACGTAATCGAGGCCGGCGGCGATGCTGTGGGTCTCCTGCATCTGGCCGTCGCCGTTCTGGAGAAAATAGGTCTTGTATCCTTGGGCGATGCCGATGGCGGCGTCGCTGGAACAGAGGCGCGACGCGTGCTGCCTGGAGTCGAGCCCCCTGCCGCCGGCTTCCACGCCGACGAGTTCCACCGGGTCCTTGAGGAACCCGGTGAACAGCCCCATGGCGTTGGAGCCGCCGCCCACGCAGGCGTAGACCCGGGCCGGCAACTTTCCTTCGGCCTTGAGGATCTGTTCCCGGGCTTCCAGCCCGATGATCAGATCGG
>JAABTM010000266.1 GCA_011389855.1 Desulfobacteraceae bacterium | reverse complement strand
TGGCCTCGCCGATCCGTCGGCCCAGGGCCTCGGATTTCTCGATCCCTTCTTCCTGGGGCACGTACTGGATCTTCAGCGGGTCGTCGACCATGTCGAATTTCATCTCAGACAAGGCGTCGTGGACCAGTTTGGGGGATTCGCCGCTCCAGCCGTAGGACCCGAACGCCGCGCCCAGCTTGTTCTTGGGTTTGAGCCCCTTCATGTAGGAGAGAAAATCGGCCACCGTGGGAAAGAGTCCGTTGTTGAGGGTGGGCGATCCCACGACCACGGCGGCGGCGTCGAGCACCTCGGTCATGATGTCGCTCCGGTGCCACTCCCGGAGCTTCATGAGACGGGCCATGGCCCCGGCGTCGGCCACGCCCGTCGCGATGGCCTCGGCCATCTCTTCCGTGCTGTGCCACATGGTGTCGTAGACGATGATGGCCTTGTCCTGGTTTTCGTCTTGTTTCGACCACCGGACGTAGGCGTCGATGATCTTCATGGGATCTTTGCGCCAGATAACGCCATGGTCGGGGCAGATGGTCTTGATCTCCAGTCCCATCTCCGTGACCTGATCCACCAGCTTGAGGATCAGCGGCGCGTAGAGCAGCAGGATATTGGCGTAGTATTTTTTGGCATGTTCCATGATGGCGTCGCCCACCACGTCGTCGAACATCTCCTGGCCGGCGTAGTGCTGGCCGAAGGCGTCGCTGGAAAAGAGCATCCCCTCTTCCTTGCAGTAGCTGAACATGGAATCGGGCCAGTGGAGCATCCGCGTCTCCAGGAAGGTGAGGCTCCGTTCTCCCAGGCTCAGGACGTCGCCGCTGGCCATGGGCTGGTAGTTCCACTTCTGGGGGAAATGACGGGCGTGGTTTTTCATCCCCATCTTGGAGACATACAGGGGTTTGTCCTCGCCGATGCGGTGCATGACCCGGGGCAGGCCGCCGGAGTGATCCAGTTCCGTGTGGTTGCTAACCACCAGGTCGATCTTGTGGGGATCGACGATTTGGGCGATGTTCCGGAGGAGTTGGCCGGCGAATTCTTTCTTGACCGTGTCCACCAGCGCGATCTTCTCGTCCATGATGAGATAGGCGTTGTAGCTGGTGCCCATGTGGGTGGAATATCCGTGAAAATCCCGGATATTCCAATCGATGGCCCCGACGTTGTAAATCCCCTTGGCGATCTCTATGGGTTTCATTGGCAATTTCCTCTGGCAGACTTATCGATGCAGGAATGCCCTTTCGCGCCGCCGGGCGATCCGTCGGCGCGAAAGGGCATCCGCGGGTTCACAGGTTTCAGTTGTTAAGGCGTTGCAGCCTACTCTTCCTTCTCAAAATCATCCTTGCCCGCGCCGCAGATGGGGCAGACCCAATCGCCGGGCAGATCCTCGAACTTGACGCCGGGTTCGATGCCGGCTTCCGGATCGCCTTGTTCCGGATCATAGATGTAGCCGCAGACCGTGCAAACGTACTTGTCCATTTTCTTCCTCCTCTGTTTGTTTGGGATCCATTGAAATGTGACATGTTATCAGGATCTGGCATCCAGGGAATCCACCAGGTCCAAAACCTTTTCTTCGATCTCGTCCCGGACCTTCCGCATGGCGTCAAGGCCCTGGCCGACGGGATCTTCAATTTCCCAGTCGATCCGGGTCGCGCCCGGCAGGTCGCCGCAAGGGTCGTCGCATCCCATGGCCACCAGGGTGTCCGGCTTGTCCTGAGCGACGGCTTCATCGATCGACCGGGGAATGCGAAAGCCCATGTCGATCTTCTTCTCAGCCATGACCTCCCGGACGGCGGGGTCGATCTTCCCGGCCGGCGCGCCGCCGGCGCCCAGGGCTTCGATCCGGTCGCCGGCATGATACTGGGCGAAGGCCGCCGCCATCTGGCTCCGGCATCGGTTTTCACGGCCGGCGAACAGCACCTTCCGCCGCTTGATGAGCGGATCGATGAGGAGATCCGCCATCTCCCCGATATCCTGCTGATAGGTGGGGTGCTTCTCCATGTCGCCGGGCGCTTCGATTTTGAAATAGGTGAGTCCGCCGGCGTATTTGGCGGAAATGGCGTCGAAAAAATACCGGGCCGTCAGGTGGGTCCCCTCGAAAAGACTCTTGCCCTTGGTGGCCCCCACCGACATGAGCAGCCCCTGCCGGGTCTTGTGGCGCGGATCGTTCAACCCAAGCCGGTACCGGCAGGACCATAGGGTCTGGCTGCGATCAACGGGCGCTTTGAGCTGGGCCGTGATGTTGTAGAAGAAGATCGGGCTGGCCAGCACCACCACTTCGGCCCGGCGCAGCAGGGGATAGATCTCCTTTTGCATCTTGTCGTCGATGGAGCACACGCCTTTTCGCTCGCAGACGCCGCACTCGATGCAGGGGGAGACCGGCATGTCGTGGGCGTGAATGACGCGGGTCTCGGCCCCCCGATTCTCCGCCTCGGCCATAAACGCCGAGAGCAGAAAGCGGGTGTTCCCTTTTTTACGGGGACTTCCTTCCAGTCCGAATACCAGCATGGGCGATGGGTCCTCCCGGTTTTGGGGTCACTTCCGTTGATGACACTGGGAGCAGAGGGTCGGACCGGAATCCTTGCCTTCCCGTTTGTTCTCCCGGTGACAGGCGATGCACTGCTCCTTCATCACCTGCTGCCGCTTGAGGGTTCCTTCGGCATGCAGCTTCCCGATGGCCCCGGCCTCCTGGGGGAAAAGCGCGTGGCAGGCGTTGCAGTCCTCCAGGTTGTCCTGGTGCTGACGATGGGGGAACGGGACAGGCCCCCGGGTCCCCCCTTCCAATTCCATCTGTTCAGCCCCTTTGTTTTGTTCGGCAACGGCCAGGGCCGCCGCCAGGGACATCAGAAAAACGATCATCAATACTACGATTCCGCTTAGGCGCATCCATTCGCTCCTATGTTCAGTTTGCGAGATTCCTCGCGTTTTCAGGGGATTGTCATCTCGGCTTTCCATGTAGGCCGCCAGGACCGACAGGCCCAAAGTCAGGAGGGACGAAGAGAAAATGTAACATGGACGATATCCTCCAGATGGAAACAGTGGAAATTGATGAACCGGCGGCCCGGCAACAGGGCGGATGCGCCCGGTTGGGAAGGGCCCGGGCCCCGACGCCGGGGCCCGGGGGCGGTCATCTAACGCGCTAACGGTCGGTCGTATCCTTCCCCGCTGCTTCAAGAGAGCACTGGGTGAAATCGATGGGTTTGCCGCACGAATCGCATTTGTGGGACTTGTCGAATTCGTCGGAAAATATCTCTTTCTGGGCGCCGCACTCGGGGCAGTTGCAGGTAAAGGCTTCCAGATTTCTAAAGGATTCGAATCCGGGGCAGTGCGACGGGGTGGTGGTTCCTTCGTTGGCCATATGTTGCCTCCTCTTCTTCAGGTCCAGTGGTTGGGGTTCAGTCGTTGGTTCGGCGGTCAAACCTTCAGTTTCCCGGCGATCTCCCGGCCGTAGTCCTGGGCCATCTTGACGCCGCCGCCGATGGAACTTGTTTTCAATCGAAGGGGGCCGCTTACCATCTCCATCTTGAACACGTTTTTCATGGTGTCGAAGATGCGGTCCGGCGCTTCGCCGCTCCAGCCGAAGGCGCCGAAGGCGCCCCCGACCTTGCCCTCGAGCCCGGCCTTTTCGGCCAGGAACAAGAGGCTTTTCATTTTCTGCAGCATGTCTCCATGGTATGTCGCCGAGCCCAGAACCAGAGCGTCGTACCCGGTCAGTTCCGATTCGCTTTTGATCTTGTTGGCATTGACCGCCGTGACCTCCACATCGGACATCCGGAGGCCTTCCGCGATCAACTCGGCGATGTTCTGAGTCTCGCCGGTCCGCGTCGCAAAAGCGACGAGTGCATTGGGCATCGTTGGGCTCCTTCGTTGCGGCTATCCGATCCGCTTGTCAACGCCTTCCACCTGACAATCCGGCGTGTAGCAGGTATTGTCGAGGAATTCGCACTTTGTCTTGCAGGACGGGCACTCTTTCGGAGGCTCGTTGGCCTCCAGGGCGTACCCGCAGTTGCTGCATTTCCAACTGGCCATAGGGTCACCTCCTACTTAATGTTATTCCCGGGGGGCTATTTTCGTGCAATCGCCGGGCTATGCCTTCCACAGGCCCGGGCTATGCCTTCCACAGGCCGTGAAGGTTGCAATATTCCCGGGCCGTCACCTGGGTGGCCTGGATGGGGAAGACCGCTTCCGGGGCCTCGCCGGGATTGAGAAACTGCCGGTATGCCTTGCCGTCGGCGACGATCTCGATCCACTCGATGTAGTGTTTCTCTTCCATGGGATGGGCCGTGCTTCCCACCTTGACCTTGATGCCGTCGGCGGTCTGCTCGATCACCGGCACATGCTTCTCCTTGGCCGCGTCCACCGTATTTTCGGTCATGAGCTTCATGGACTCGCCGCAACAGACCAGTTCGCCGGCGCCGCCGGTGAGCACTTCCACGATGTTGCCGCATGCCTCGCACTTATAAATTTCCAGTCTTTCCGCCATTCTTCTTCTCCTTTTTCTGATGTGAGGGGTTGATAAATCTACGATTAAACATCGGGATGTATCTTATCACATGGATTCCGCCCGATGCAAAGCCTAATTCTACATACCCCTGTTTTAAAAGGATCTTTTTATTCCATATTTTTCCCGAACCATTGGAAAAAGGCATGACCGGAAGGGTCAGGCCCGGGCCATCCCCTGACACCGGGGGCAGACGCCGAAAAAATCGAGCCGCTGGCCCACGATCTCGTAGCCGGTCTTGGCCGACAACTCGTCGGACACGCCCTCGAAGGTCTCGATCTCCGGGTCGGTCACCCGCTCGCACCTGATGCAATACAAGTGGGGGTGGGGGGATGGGTTGAACCCGTCGTAGCGGCTGCGGCCGCCGCTGAAATTGAGTTCCATGACCTCGCCGATCTCCTTAAGGAGGGTCACGGTCTTATAAATCGTGGCCAGACTGGTCATGGGAAAATCGGTTTTCACCCGCTCGTAGATCTGATCCACAGTGGGGTGTTCCCGGCTTTCGGCCAGCACTTTTAGCACCGCCCGCCGCTGGGGCGTCATGCGGTAGTCGAGCGCTTTCATGCGATCGCTCATTACATCCAGTCTTTCCTGATGTGTTTCCACGGGCGTTCCTCCTCTAACGGCAGCGGCCATCGCCTTCCCGGCGCACCGAACGGCGCCCTGTTCCGGATGGTTGGAGGTGGTCAGCCTTCTGCCCACTTAAAAATAATTATCAAAAAACAATGATACCAAATCATGACGGGGTGTCAAGGAGAAAAAAGGCGGGAAGCAGGAACGGGAAAGCATTGACGGGGAAAAATGCCGGGTGCGAAAAAGGCGCGGCGGACTGGACAATCGGCGCGGGCCGAAGGGGGATGGGTACAACGAGAAGGGGTTGATGGTCGGGGCGAGAGGATTTGAACCTCCGACTTCCTGCTCCCAAAGCAGGCGCGCTGCCAGACTGCGCCACGCCCCGACACAATCAGAGTATATTTACCACCTTTCAGGCCTCCGCGCAAGGGTTGAAATGCGCTTTTCAACGGTTAGCGGCGCGAAAAATGGGAATAACGCCTCGTTTCCCCTTATAATAGAGGCAGTTTTGGCCGTTTTCTCTTGACACCCCGTCGGATTGATACTATATTTCATTGCTGATTTCTTCGGATTTCTCTCTTTTATGTCCATCCGAAGGGGCTTGACAGCCACCCGACCGGTGGGCGAGCCTGCGAGAGTGGCGGAACGGGTAGACGCACTGGACTTAGGATCCAGCTCTGGCGACAGAATGGGAGTTCGAGTCTCCCCTCTCGCACCAGGAGCCTTGGTAAAAAAGGCTCAACCATTGTGAGCAGCTGACATTCAGTGTATCATATTCTAAAGTGCCTGAAGACGCACCCAGCCTTCAGGCATTTGATTATTGGAAAGGAAGAAAAAAACGATTATGCCGGTTAGTTTAGAAGATCTCAGCAGCGTCAAGAAGGTCCTTCACATCGAGGTGCCCCAGGAAGAGGTGAAGCGGAAGGTGGACGAAGCCTACAAAGACCTGAACAAAAAGGTCAAACTAAAGGGCTTCCGGCCCGGCAAGGTTCCGCGGAACGTGCTCGAACGGTTGTATAAAAAGGATGTGGCCGCGGATGTCTCCCAGAAACTCATCCAGGAGTCCTTCATCGACGCCCTTCGCGAAACCGAACTCCGGATGGTGGGCACGCCGGAGATCGCCCCGCCCGATTTAGATGAAACCGTCCCCTTCCGGTACGACGCCACCGTCGAGATCGCCCCGGACATCCCGGACATCGACTACTCCGGCCTCCAGCTTAAAAAGAACATCTATCCCGTCACGGACGAAGAGATGGACGCCCAGTTGCGGATGCTCCAGAAAAAGGTGGCGGAGCATAAGCCCGTGCTCGAGGACCGCCCCATCCAAAAAGGGGATTTCGCGATCATCGATTACGAGACCACCCAGAACGGCGTCCCCTTCGAGCCCCTGGGAACGTCGGAGAACCACACGGTTGAAGTGGGCCGGGCCGCCATCTCCCCCGAGATCGACAACGCCCTCCAGGGCAAAAAGCCCGGAGACGTCTTCAACGTACGGGTCTCCTTTCCCCACAATTACGGCAACGCCGATCTGGCCAGCCAGACCGTCGCCTTCAAGATCGATGTCAAGGAGATCCGCGAGGAGGTTCCGCCCCCCCTGGACGACGACCTGGCCAAGAACTTCGGCCCCTTCGAAGGACTGGACGCCCTCAAGGACGCCATTCGGGCCAACCTTCGCCAGGGGTACGACAAACGGACCCGGCAGGAACTCAACGAGCAGATCTTCTCCGCCCTCTTGGAGCGGACCGATTTCGAACTCCCCGAGACCCTGGTCCAGTCGGAACTCGACGCCATTGTCGAGGATTTCCGGCGCCAGCTCGAGTCCAACAACATCTCCATGGAGACCCTGGGAGTGACCCGGGAGGCCATCGCCAAAGACTATCGGGAAACGGCCGAAGCCCAGGCGCGCCGCAGCCTGCTCCTGAACAAGATCATCGATCAGTTGGCGCTGGAGGCGACGGCGGATGAGCTGGACACGGCTTACGCC
>JAABTM010000038.1 GCA_011389855.1 Desulfobacteraceae bacterium | reverse complement strand
GGCGGCCACGGCGTCCCGGCCGGACGCGGCGGGGACGACGTCGTATCCCAGGGATTCGATCATCTCCTTCCCCACCTCCAGGATCAACGCCTCGTCGTCCACCAGCAGCACGGTCCCTTTTCCCAGCTCCACGGCGCCGATGTCAACGGGCTTTTCGACCACGACGCCTTTTTCCGATGCCGGCAGGTAGATGTTGAAGGTGGTCCCGACCCCCTCTTCGCTGTAGACCGTAATGTGGCCCCCGTGGTTCCTGATGATGCCGTAGACCGAAGAGAGGCCCAGGCCCGTTCCTTCGCCGACTTCCTTGGTGGTGAAAAACGGGTCGAAGATCTTGTCCCGGATGGCGGCGGGAATGCCCGCCCCCGTATCGGTCACCGACACCTTGACGTAGGGCCCGGGCTTCACATCGAAGGGCTTTACATAGGTTTCGTCCAGAAACCCGTTGTCGGTCCTGACATGGATGTCGCCCCCGTCGGGCATGGCCTGCCAGGCGTTGATGTAAAGGTTCATGAGCACCTGGACGAACTGGCCCTGATCCACCTCCACCGTCCAAAGGTCTTCGGCGAACTTCTCGTGGAGGACGATTTCTTTGCGGGTCCGCCCGAAAATCTCGTTCTGTTCCCGGATCAGCCCGTTGAGGTCCGAGGGGACCACCTCGTATTTGCCGCCCCGGGCGAATCCCAAAAGCTGGCGGGTCAGTTCCGCGCCCCGTTCCACGGACCGGGCGATGCGGTGGATTTTCTCCCGGGCCGGATGGTCGTCGGGCAGGTCCATGAGCACCAGGGCGGCGTACCCCTCCACGGCGGTGAGCAGGTTGTTGAAGTCGTGGGCGATGCCCCCCGCAAGGGCGCCGACGGCCTCCATCTTCTGGGCCTGTTGCAGCCGGCGTTCCAGTTTTTGCCGTTCCGACACGTCCTCGATGATGCCGATGCCCCCCAGCACCCGGCCGGCCGAATCGGAAAACCGCTGAAAAACGCCTTTGAGGGCGATCTTCTTGTCCCCGGTGACGGATCGGTAATCGCCTTCGTATTTGCTTGTTCCGCTCTCCAGGGCTTCCAGCAACGCCTCGCGGACCGCGCCGTCCCGGATCTCGTGGAAGAGGTTGAACCCGATGATCGCCTCTCGGTCGCCACCGATGATGTCGGCGAATTTGTCGTTGCAGTCGATGATGACGCCGTCCGCATCCACCTGGGCGATGCCCAGGGGCGAGTATTCAAAGATCATCCGGTAGCGCCCTTCGCTGGCCAGGAGGGCCGCCTCGGCGCGTCGGTGGGCCAGGGCGTTGACGAAAATCTCGCCCACGGTCTGGAGCAGGGCTGTCTCGTCCCCGGTCCAGACCCGCCGCTCCCGCACCGCGTCGAACCCGAGAAACCCGATCAGCCGCCCCCGGCCGGCCATGGGAACGACGATGAGGGACTGGATTGCTTCTTCCTCGAACCGCCTCCGCTCCCGGTCCTCTTCCGCCGGCAGGTTGGCCACTTCCGGGACATGGTAGACCTCGAAACGGCGCAGGACGGCATCGATGCCGGGTAATTCCGACGGAAAGTCCATGCCCTGGAGATCCGGACGGGAGTGTCGGATCCCCTGTGCGCACCATTCATGGGTGTTGTCGGCAATGCGGCCGTTTTCCCGAAAGAGGAAAACGTAGGCCCGGTCGACCCCGGCGAATTCGCCGATGCGCCGGAGGGCGTCTTCGATCCCCTCGTCCACCTCTTCAGGGGCCAGGTTGATGAAATGGGCCGAGATATGGCTGGTGATCCCCTCGAAGGCGACCCGGTATTTCAGGGCGCTTTCCGCCCGTTTCCGCTCGCCCACCTCCTGGATCAGGGCGTCCCTGGACACCGAGGTCTTCCGGAGGGCTTCCAGCATCCGGTTGACGCTGTCGGCGAGCCCGCCCAGTTCGTCGCCGGCGGGGAGGTGGAGCCGACGGTCCCAGTCCCCACTGGAAATGGCGCGGGCCTCTTCCCGAAGACGGCGGATGGGCCGGATCAGGAATCGGTAGATGAACAGAAGGCCCAGGATCACGGCGGCGGCGGTGGTCAGGAGGATGACCCCCGCGAAGGCCGCGGCGAGCAGGCGCAGGGGGGCGTAGGCCGCCCGGACCGGGGTCTCCACAATGACCCCCCAGCCGGTCTGGGGGATGCGGGAGACGGCGCCGATGACCGGTTCGGCGCGGAGTCCCCGGTATTGGAAAACGCCGGCCTCGCCGTCCAGGAAGCGGCGCACGGCCTGGATGTCCGTCAACCGTCGCTTTTCCGGAACCGACGAGAGACCCTCGCGGGCGATGAGCCGGCCCTGGGCGTCCACGATGTAGGCATATCGGTCCTGGCCGATGCTGTCCCCGGAGATCAACCGCCAGATTCGGGAGATGTTGAGTCCCGCGCGGATGACGCCGGAGACCCCGTCGCCCGGTCCCCTCAACGGCGCCGATATCCGGATCTGAGGGAATTCGCCCAAGTCGGGGATAACCGCGTCGCCGATGTGGACCCGGCCCGCCATGGCGGTCTCGAAGGCTTCGGATCCGGCGACGTTGGTCGGTTCGGAGGGACGGAGGGTGTAAAGCCGGGCGACTTTGCAGATCTCGTCCCCCGTCCCGTCCATGAGGAAGAGGTGGTCGAATTCCGTCTCCCGCTCCAGCAGGGCCGATGCGCGGCGGCAAAGATCGGCCCGGGAATCCGACGCCGGGTCCAGGGAGAGGCCGAAGGCGGTAATGGTGGAGATGGCCCGATCCAGAGAGGCGGAGACGGCTACGGTGATCCGGTTCCCGATCTCCTGCTGAAGGGACCGGACGGATGCCTTCTGGGACCGGATGGTCGCCGACAGGAACACCAGGGCCACGATCGCCAGGGGGATGATCCCGAAGGCGAAGAGCAGGGTGACGATCTTCCGGGCGATCCCCTTCCGGAGGGCCTCCCGGGCCGGCGGCGGGGATTCCGTTGGACAGCCGGGGCCGGCCGTGATCAGGCCCGTCGGCAGGATCATATGTCCGATGAGATGGGGCTTCATTGAAAAATCCTTTACAGGACAGGATAAAAATAATCGCCGCCGAAAAACGGTCTTCCCGTGATAGAATGCCTGTCTTGATTTTTCAAGAGAAAGAAGCCAGAATGCCCGTAAGTTCCGCCTCGGTTAGCAAGACGGGATTGCCCTTCATGCTGCCGGCCCGGGCCGCCCTGGCGACGAGGTCCGGAATGTGGGCCGGCGTCAGCCCGAAGGACGCCGGATCCGGCAGGTCCAGATCGGCGCACAGCGCCGCCGCCCAGGCCGCCCCCGCTTCGGGCGCGGCGTCCGGATCGCCGGTCAGGATCCGGGCCGTCTCCGCGTAGCGGTCCAGCGCGCCGCCCTCGGGATCGCGTTCCCGCAGGGCCCGGATGTTGGCCGCCATGACCGGCGCCAGGAGCCGTCCGCAGACCACGCCGTGGGGAACCGACAGGGCCGCGCCCACCGGCGCCGCAAACCCGTGGACAGCCCCCAGCCCGGCGTTGGCCAGCGCCAGTCCGCCGAAGAGGCTGGCCAGGGCCATGTTCTCCCGGGCCGTCATGTCGTCCCCCGCCTCGCAGGCCCGCCGCAGCCAGCGCGCCGCCCGTTGCAAGCCTTCCCGGCAGATGCCGTCCGTCAGCGGATTGGCTTTGGCCGAGACGAACGCTTCTAAAAGCTGGGTCAGGGCGTCCATGCCGGTGGCGGCGGTCGCATCGGGGGGCAGGTCCCGGGTCAGATCGGGATCGACCACCGCCAGCCGGGGCGGCATCAGGGGGCTCCGCATGGAGACCTTGACCTTGTGCTCGGGCGAATCGATCACCGCGTTCCGGGTGACCTCGGCCCCGGTCCCGGCCGTGGTGGGGAGAGCGATGAAGGGGGCCGGCCGCCGTTCCAGGGGACGGGCCCCGCCGATCACCTCCAGGTAATCCATCAGATCGCCGTCGTTGGTCATGAGGGCCGCGACCACTTTGCCCGTATCCAGCACGCTGCCGCCGCCGATGCCGACCACGACCTCGGCGTTGAATTCACGGGAGGCGGCCGCGGCTTCCAGAACCGAATCCGTGGTGGGTTCGCCCTTCACATTGAATGTCGACAAGAGGGTTCCGCCGAGCCGATCTATGAGCGGTCGGGCCCGGTCGTCGGTTTTTCCCGTGACGATGAAGATGCGCTCGCCGAGCGAGCGGGCTTCTTCGGCGGCGGTCCGGAAAGTTCCTCGCCCGAAAACGATGCGGCTGGCTGTGGCGAATTCGAATGTCATCGGATATATCCTTGCTTTTTCGGTTTACGGTCGGAACCCCATTTTATCGATCAAACCCGACGCGTCAAGAGAATCCGCCGAAAACCCCCTAAACCCCCCTAAAAGATGCGGCGGCTATCGGGAACCTCCGGATCAAGCTCCTCATCGAGCGGGGCAACGTGGACGACGCCATCTCCGTGGCCGACGGCAACCGGAAGCAGTGCGCCCGGAAGGCCCGGGAGGTCCGGAACACCCGCCGGGCCATCCAGCGCAACATCCATTCGGTGGATTTCAACGGGGTCCACGCCCTGGCCGAGGAGGGCGTCGATCAGGCCACGGACATCCAGAAGGAGGGGGGCCGCCTCCACAACATGGTCATCGAAAACCTCCTGGCCGCCAAGGGCGAGCGGAACCGGGCCAAGCTCCACCGCCTGGCCGAACTGCTGGAGCGGCTCAACAACGGGTTGATGACGCTTTCCGGCGACCGCAAGGGCGCGGTGCTGGAGGTGGACGGCCGCCCCATCGACCGGTTCGTCTCCGAACTGGACGACGCCGTCATGCACGCCGCCTTCGGGACCCTTCGCGATACGGTCCGCCAAAAGGGGGAAATCCGGCTGAGCGACCTGCTGACCCGGGCCGCCGCCGCCGGAAACGGCGACCGGTTCCCCGTGGCCGTGGCCATGGCCGTCTTCCAATGCCTCGTGGATCGCCGGGTGTCGGAAAAGCACCGGGTACGGGTGGAACTTTCCGACCTCGACGAACGCATCGCCGTCGATCTGTCGGCGGGGCGGCGGTACCGGGGGCATGAGTTGCGGCTGGCTTTTTGGGCTTCAGGGGGGCGGGGTCGATGAGCAATAGCCGTTTTAGTGGACTTAGTGGACAGAGTGGACACGGTGGACACGGTGGACACGGTGGACAGGGGCGTATGCGGCGAATGCTTTGCGGAACTGAAGAGGCCCCCCACGTCCACTTCGTCCACCAAGTCCACCAAGTCCACTTCGTCCACAAAATGTTGACATAATACATAATCAAAGATTACCCCATGACCACCGACACCACCTGCATCTACGAAGCCGCTCGCCTCATCTACCTGAGCCTGGCCCATTCCAGCGGCAACAAGCGGATCGCGGCCCAGAACAGCGTTGAGATGGGCGAACTGACCCAGCGGTTCCAGGCCGAGGAACCGTTCCGCCAGGCCGTGGACGCGGGGCTCAGGGCCATGGAACTCCGGCTGCTGGCCCGGAGCGATCTCAGGGGCCGCGGACCTGCTGCCGGTCCACTGCGCCGTCGCCGCCGCGTTTTTCCCCACCGAGGCGGACCTGGACGCGCCGGTGGAGGACCTGGGGGCCATCGTCATGGCGGACGTCATCGACCTCCTCCGGCGGTTCGCCCGGGCCGAGGCGGACTTGCCCGAGGGCGACGACCGGCTCCATCCCCAGGTGCGGCCGCCGCGCCGGGAGAGGAGACCGATGTACCGGCTCAGTAAAATTTTCATCAGCGACATCGCCGCCGGAGCGCGCCGGACCTGGCTCATCGACCGGCAGGTAAATTTCGCCCGCACCGAGGGGGGCATCAAGGACACCTTCAAGTTCCGGTCCGAGGCGGAATTTCTCGGGTTTTTCCTCGGGTGCGTGGCCGACATGGACGCCGCCGTCACCCTCCGGGAGACCATCGATACGTCCCTCCGGAAGATGGCGGACCGGCCCCGGAAAAAGCGGCAGCTCCGGGCCGCCCGGGACCTGAAGGGCCGGATTTCGGATTTCGACGCCATCGCCCGGAAGTGGCGGGAGGCCCGGGAGGCCGCCGACGCGTGGCGGACCCGGATCGGCGAGGCGGCCCACCTGCTGGCCGGGGCGGCCCGGACGGCGGCCCGGGGCCGGACCGGGGCCGAACTGACGCCCCTCCGCCGGAAGGTGGACGGGCTGGCGGCCCAATATCACATCCGCCTCGACGCCGACCGGAACCGGGTTCAGGAGGAGATCGCCGACCTGGAGGAACGCCGGAAAGCGGCCGGGACCGCCCGGATCGAGACCGAGGCCCGGTTGAAAGATTTGTCCGGCCGGTTCAACGAGACCGATGCCGGTCTGAAGGCCGCCGAACGCCTCGACGGCGAGATCGCGTCCCTGCAAGGCCGGTCCGACGACATCCAGCGGCGCGCGGCGGTTCTGGAGGAGGAGCGGCGGGCCGAAACGAGCCGGTGGAAACGGCTTCAGACCGACCTCTCCGGCCGGGAATCCGACCTGAAGGCCGCACGGGAACGGATGACCCTGAAATCCGAACTCGACCGCCTCGCCCGAACGCGGACCCTGACCGTGGACGACGGGATCCAGGATTTGATCGACCACTACCTCGGCCAGGGGCTCACCGCCGGGGAACTCAAAGCTTTCCCGGAATACCTGGCCGCCCTCCACGACGACCCGGCTGAGATCGCCCTCTTCATCGAGCGCGACCCGGGCCGCTTCACCGGCATCATAGCCGCCGACGAATCGGTGATCGGGAAAGTCCTGGCCCTGCCGGTTCCGGAGGGGCTCCACCGGCCGGTGGTGATCTCCAGCCCCTGTCCCATCGAGGAGGCCGCCGGCATCGATCACGCCGTGATCCGGCCCACCGATCCGACCGTCTATTCCACCCGCCACATGGAGGGGCTCAAGGGCGACGACACCGGCCGCAACTATGAACCCGTGGGCAAAGACCTGGGCTCCGGCGGCGAGGCCCTCACCACCGCTGTGCTCCTCTACGCCCTGCTCATCTCCATGCGAAAGAAACGGCGCAACCAGCCCGACGGGAAGATCCCCGCCTTCCTGGTGCTCGACAATCCCCTCGGCGTCTGCAACCGCTCCGACTTCCTCGACGCCCAGCTCAAGGTGGCCCGGGCCATGGGCATCCAGTGCGTTTACCTCACCGGCATCAACGACCGGGAATCTCTCGACCTGTTCGATCTTCGGGTGGCCATCCGGAAAAGCGACCGGCAAGTGACCATCGACGGGCAGACGTTGCACCTTTTGGAAGTGGCGGAATTGAACGTGGAGCGGAAGGATGGATGAGGCGATCCGGGAAGCCGTGGCGGCGGAGATCCGGAAAACGAAAAGGAAGCGGCTGAAAATGGACGCCGTTTTGCAGGCGGTTCGCAGGCTTCCGCTGGGCGTGCGCAGCGATTTCGAAATTCAGAAACGACTTCTAAAAACCCTTGAGGCCATGGCCGAAGAAGGATCGATCCATTTGCCGTCGTCCAAACCCTCATGGGATCGGCTGACCGGGCTGCCGAACTTCGTCCGGGTGGACCGATCCGACGACGACGCCGAAAAGCGGCTCTCCCTGGCCGATCTGGACTGTTTCTATTGCACCGAACCGTTGCCTTTCCGGCCGTTTTCCCTGAACATCGAGGAGACCCGGGGACTTCCGCTCCTTGTGGTGGAGAACAACTGCACCTACTGGAGCTGTTGCCGGGCGAACGAATCGCTGAAATGTTACGCGGCGGTAGTGTACGGCAAGGGATTCGAGGCATGCGCCTCGGACCAGGTGACCGCCGTGGAGCGGGCCGGCGACGGGCTTCGGGGCATCGAGGGGCAGGTCGGCGCCTCGGGCGTCCGCTACTCCGGCGATCTGGACCCGACCGGTCTGGCCATCCCCCGCCGGATCAACCGCCACCGCGAAAACGCGGGGGCGCCGCCCATGACGGCGGAAGTCAGACTTTACAGGGCATTGCTGGAGATGGACCGGACGACCCCCTGTCTCCCTTCCCAGGCAAAAGACCATGACCCGGACTGGACCCGGGAATGGCTCGGCGAAGAACTGGCCGAAATGTACCTGTCGAGCTGGGGCGATGAGCGGTGGCCGCAGGAGGGGGTTACGGAAAAGGGGATCTTGCGGACGCTCGATAATTCATCTGGTTAATCAAGAAAAGCGATGTTCTCGGACGATTCGATCCCGGTTGTGGCGATTGGGAGTCAGCCTCATATGGACGAAGACCTCCGAGGTTTTGAAAACCTCGGAGGCCTTCGTCCATACATTGACCTCAAGACAGGTTCGCATTACCATAAGGGAAGTCCAGAAGGAGATTCAGAAATGACAACAAGATCATTTGCAAAGGAACAAAAAAGTTTGGATAAGCCGGGATCTTCAATTGTTGCGTGGGATGGTGGCGGCACGGCGGCCGGAAAAGAGGAAACCCATCTGGTGAGCCGGCATATCGCTGATTTTTTAGGCGATGCCGTGTACCTGAATACGATGATCCCCTACGCGCTGCTGCGCGGAATCGATCCCGAAGCGAACGCTTCGCGCAAATACAAAATAAGGGCGATCTGCAATCAATGAAAATCAAAGATCTGTATTTCCAGAATGTGGGCCCGCTGAGTCAACGATTCTGTTTCCGTAACGAGTGGCGCGGGGGCGAGCATGAGCGAATCCTTTTTTCCGGCCCGAACGGAACGGGAAAAACCATCATCCTGCGGACCATTGCCATGCTGTGGGAGGCGGTGGGGTTCTGGTTGGACAAGCGGAAGTTGACGCCTGCAAATTATCCCATTCAAAAATGGATCAAGCAAAAACAGGCCGCCGCCATGGTCCTGACCGATTTGCCCCACATTGACAAGCCGGTGGTCGTTTTTATCGGAAATATCGGCAATGTTGATTTCCAAAAACACTACAAAAACGGTGTTTGGATCGGCGAATCGCTCGGAGCTTTTGCCGGGGATGTTGAAAATGGCGCCAAACGAAGCCTATGGATTCCCGATGAAGCGTGGATTGACGATTGGGCGGACGCCCGCAAAAAATTGATTCTGACGTTTGAAAAATCGGACACCCCCAATATGGTGTGGCTGGACGCCGAGCAACGACGATGGGTCGCGCCGAAACGCAATCTGGGGCAACCGCTTCCCGAAGATTCCGGTCTCCGTTGGCTGGCCGCTTATCAGGCGACCGAAGACTGGAAGGGACAGATCGAAGCCTCGCTGATCAATTTAAAATCAACGAAGCTCCGCGCTTACCATCAGGTCATCCGCGATTTGAATGATTATTTTTTCGGAAAAGAACTTGATCCGAAAATCGAGCCCGGAGAAAACCGGATTCGGGTTGTTTTGAAAAACAGCCGGGGAAAATACCACCTTGTCGATGACCTTAGCGCCGGGGAACATCAGGTGATGATTCAACTTTACATGATCAGTCGATGGTTTGAACATGGCGGCGTCGCCCTGATCGACGAGCCGGACTTGTTTTTGCATCCCTCGCTGATTCCTGGTTTTTTGTCGAAGCTGGAATCCATGGTGGCGGAAAAAAATGGCCAATTGATCATTACATCCCACAACCCGGATGTTTGGAGCCGGTATGAAAGAAATGGGCTTCGGGTCAGATTGGGAGACAATCAATGAAAGGAGCGGAAAAAAGAAGACAGGAGATCGTTGAAAAATATGTCGGAAACACCGGAAAACGGGTTTTTGTTGTGGAAGGCGAAAGCGATCAAGACGCTTTCAATGTTTTGGCGGAAAAGCGATTTAGGGAAGAATTTGTAAAAAAATGGGTGATTGTGCCTGCGAGGGGCAAACCATTGGTTCTTGGGCTTCTTGAGAAAGAGCCGGACTGGATTGGACTGGTTGACAAGGATGAATGGACGCAAGACACAATAGATGAAAAAAAAGGGATGTTGCCAAACTTGAGCGTACTTCCTCGATTTTGCCTGGAGAACTACCTGATTGCACCATCTGAAATATGGCAGGCGCTTCCGGAAATCCAAAAAAGCAAAATTCCCGGAGGATTGGAACAGCTACAGACCCAATTTCTCCAAGATGTTGAAAAATGGATTCGACATGGCGTTCTCAGAACAGTCATCGCGCCACTTGTGGATGGATTGTTCGCGCTTGGTTTTCATAGCGACTTGCTGAATTTCGACAATTCACAAGATGATGAAAAAATTCGGGAGATTCTTGAAAAATGGCATGATTTTCTCGATCCCGACACCCTTGTCAAAACATTCGAGGAAAGACTGGATCAAGTCAGGGAAAAGCCCGTATCCGAACAGTTGTCCCGATGGATTTACGGGAAAGCGTTTTTCAATACGCATGTCTATAATGTTTTAAACCAGTTATTGGGATATGAACACAAGGAGGATAGAATAAACGACCTTTTCAACGGCATGGCGTTGCCCGAGGATCTGGAGCCGTTATGGGAAAAGTTTGGCCTACAGAAATAAAAACAGGGCGCTCCAAAAAGCGCCCTGTCCTCCAAACATTACCGAAATAAAGCGGTCTCCTACTTCATCCCCCCCTCCTTCCACGCCTTCAACAGATCGTCATACTTCACGGTCTCGCCCTGGGGCTTTTCGTTTTCCAGCTTGGGTTTGGGCGCGCCGGGCTGGCTCAGCCAGTAGGATTCTTCCTTTTCCGGATTCAGTTTCGGGCCGCAGCGTTTCAGGAAGCCGCCGCGTTCGATGCGTTCCAGGATGCGGTCCTGTTCGGCGGCCAAGTTGTCCATGGCGGTGTCCACGGTGACTTCGCCGGCCACGGCTTCCCCGATGTTCTGCCACCAGAGCTGGGCCAGTTTCGGGTAGTCCGGGACGTTGGTGCCGGTGGGGGTCCAGGAGACCCGGGCCGGGCTGCGGTAGAATTCCACCAGGCCGCCCAGTTTGGGGGCCCGCTCGGTGAAGGATTCATGCCGGATGTCGCTGTCCCGGATGGGGGTGAGGCCCACGTGGGTTTTCTTCAGCGACGTGGTCTTGGCGACGCAGAACTGGGCGAAGAGCCAGGCGGCCTTGCGCCGTTCCACCGGGGTGGACTGGAGCAGGGTCCAGGAACCGCAGTCCTGGTAGCCCAGCTTCATGCCTTCTTCCCAGTAGGGGCCGTGGGGGGAGGGGGCCATGCGCCATTTGGGCGTGCCGTCCTCGTTGACCGTGGGGCCGGGCTCCACCATGGTGGCGGTAAAAGCCGTGTACCAGAAGATCTGCTGGGCCACGTTGCCCTTGGCCAGGAAGGGCAGGTACTGATAGAAGTCCATGCCCAGGGCGCCGGGGGGCGCGTAGAGCCGGAGCCATTCCATGTACTTGCGCAGGGAATATTTGGCCGCCGGGCCGTTGGCCGCGCCGCCCCGGGCCACTGAGGCGCCCACCGGCCGGCAGTCTTCCACGCGGATCCCCCATTCGTCCACGGGCTTGCCGTTGGGCAGCCCCTTGTCGCCTGCGCCGGCCATGGAGAGCCAGGCGTCGGTGAAGCGCCAGCCCAGGTCGGGGGCCTTCTTGCCGTAGTCGTTGTGGCCGTAAACGCGCTTGCCGTCGATCTCCTTGACGTGCTCGGTGAAAAACTCGGCGATGTCTTCGTAGGCCGACCAGTTTACCGGCACGCCCAGTTCATAGCCGTAGATTTCCTTGAACTGTTTCTGGAGGTCTTCCCGGTTGAACCAGTCGTAGCGGAACCAGTAAAGGTTGGCGAACTGCTGGTCGGGCAACTGGTAGAGCTTGCCGTCAGGGCCGGTGGTGAAGGACTTGCCGATGAAGTCGTCGATGTCCAGGGTGGGTAGGGTCGCATCCTTGCCCTCGCCGGCCATCCAGTCGGTCAGATTGACCGCGTTGCCGTGCCGGTAGTGGGTGCCGATGAGGTCGGAGTCGTTGATGTAGGCGTCGAAGACGTTCTCCCCCGACTGCATCTGGATCTGGAGCTTTTCGATGACGTCGCCTTCCTGGATGAGATCATGGGTGACGTTGATGCCCGTGATCTCCTTGAAGGCCTGGGTCAGGGTCTTGGACTCATACTCGTGGGTGGGAATGGTCTCCGAGACCACCCGGATGTCCATGCCCCGGAAGGGTTCGGCGGCTTTGATGAACCATTCCATCTCCTTCATCTGCTCTTTCTTGGTGAGGGTGGACGGTTGGAACTCCTCGTCGATCCACTTTTTGGCCGCCGCCTTGTAATCGGCCGCCCCGGCCGTGCCGGCGCCGACGATCAGCGCCAGGGCCAGGACCCATGCCAGGGTGGATGCGAACCATAACCGTTTTCTGTGGGAACTGCGCATGCCTCCTCCTTTTTTTAATGCGTGGGGTTGATAAAATGTTTCACTACTTGCCGTTTCTTGACGCTCCCGCCGGCGCGAACGGAATTTAACCGTATCGGATGACGAGGGCGATGAAGCCGATATAGACGGGGATGCTCAGGTAGAGGTTCCACTCGGTCAGACCCATCCAGGCGATGGCGAGGTAGCCGCTGCCCAGAAGTCCGATGAAGAGCCGGTCCCCCCGTGTGGTGGCGATGGGGAGCAGTCCCCGCCGTTCGATGGTGGGGGAGACTACCTCCCAGATCGCCATGCCGGCGAGCATCGCCGCGATGGTGATGAAAAATACAGCCGTCGGCATGGTCCATGCCATCCATTCGAAATCCATCTTTTATCCTCTCTCCTTATGAAAATAGGGTTACACGCGGCCCAGGGCGAAGCCCTTGGCCAGATGGTTTCGGACAAACCAGATCACCAGGGCCCCGGGCACGATGGTCAGGATGCCGGCGGCGGCCAGCAGTCCCCAGTCGAGCCCCGTCGCGCTCACCGTTCGCGTCATGGTCGCCGCGATGGGTTTGGCCTCGGTGGTGGTCAGGGTCCGGGCGAACAGGAGTTCGACCCAGGAGAACATGAAGCAGAAAAAGGCGGTGACGCCCACGCCGGCCCGGATCAGCGGAATGAAAACCATGATGAAAAACCGCGGGAATGAGTACCCGTCCAGGTAAGCGGTTTCGTCGATCTCCCGGGGGATGCCCGACATGAAGCCTTCCAGGATCCAGACCGCCAGGGGTACGTTGAACAAACAGTGGGCCAGGGCCACGGCGATGTGGGTGTCGATGAGGTTGAAGGTCGAGTAGAGCTGAAAGAACGGGAGCAAAAAGACCGCCGCCGGCGCCATCCGGTTGGTGAGCAGCCAGAAAAAGACGTGCTTGTCGCCGATGAACCGGTACCGGGAAAAAGCGTAGGCCGCCGGCAGGGCGGTGAAGAGCGAGATCAGGGTGTTCATGGTGACGTAGATCATGGAATTGATGTAGCCGGAATACCACGATTCATCCGTCAGGATCTTGGTGAAATTCTGAAGGGTCGGATCGCTCGGGTAGAGGGAGAATCCGCCCAGGATGTCGGCGTTGGTTTGCAAAGACATGTTGAGCATCCAGTAGATGGGCAGCAGGAGCAGGATGAAATAGAAGATGAGGACGGCGGTTTTCAGTTTCGAATTCATCGGTCTTCTCCTTTCCCCACGTTCTGGAGGGCCTGAAAGAAGAGGTAGCTGAAGAGCAGGACGATGAGAAAGTAGATCAGGGAGAAGGCCGCGGCCGGTCCCAGATCGAACTGTCCCACGGCGATCTTCACCAGATAGATGGACAGGAAGGTGGTGGAGTTGCCCGGCCCTCCGCCGGTGAGTACAAAGGGTTCGGCGTAGATGAGAAAGCTGTCCATGAACCGCAGCAACAGGGCGATGGTGAGCACCCCCCGCATCTTAGGAAGCTGGATGTACCGGAAGATGGCCCAGGCCGAGGCCCCGTCGATGCGGGCCGCCTGATAATAGGCTTCGGGGATGGCCCGCAACCCGGCGTAGGCCAAAAGGGCCACCAGGGGGGTCCAGTGCCAGACCTCCATGAACATGAGGGTGATCCAGGCGTGGAGCGGCGAGGCCGTGTGATCGAAGGCGATGCCCAGGTTGTTGATGGCCGCCCCGAACAGGCCGATGTCCGGTCGGGTGAAGATGATCCATATGGTGCCGATGACGTTCCAGGGGATGAGCAGCGGCAGGGCCAATGTCACCAGGCTGGCGGACACGCCCCATCCTTTCCGGGGCATGAGCAGGGCGATGCCGACGCCCAGGGGCATTTCGATGAGCAGAACCAGTCCGGAAAAGAGAAACTGGCGCCACAGGGCGTCGTGGAGCCGGGAGTCGGTAAGGGTCTCCTTGAACCATTCCGCTCCCACGAAGACGCGCTGGCCGGGTCCGAAGATGTCCCTGGACCGAGTAGTTGACCACCGTCATCAGGGGGATGATGGCGCTGAAGGCGACGATGACGAACACCGGCAGCACCAGAAACCAGGCTTTGTTGTCTTCCCATTTGTTCATGTCGGCTCCTTTTTATCCCACCAGACGTTCGTCGGCGTAAAGTTTGGCGCGGTCCACGGGGAACGTGACCCAGGCATTGTCCGAGGGCACGGGATGTTCCTCGGGCAACCGGGCCTGGAGCACATGGTCTTCCAGCCCCAGGGTGAGGATCTTGAAACTGCCCTGGTCCTGGACCAGCTTCACCGTCACCGGAACGCCCCCTTCCACCGGCTCGGCGTGGACCGTCAGGTACATGGGCCGGATGCCCAGTTCCAGCTTTCCGGTCTTGCTTCGCCCCGCGGCCGCGGTCTCCCCGTCCAGCGGGATCTTGTGGCCGTTGACCCGGGCCGCGTCGCCCTCCAGGACGCAGGGGAGAAAGTTCATGCCGGGGCTGCCGATGAAATAGCCCACGAACTTGTGTTTCGGGGTCTCGAACAGCTCTTGGGGCGTCCCCACCTGGACGATCTCGCCTTCGTACATCACGATGACCTGATCGGCGAAAGTGAGGGCCTCGATCTGGTCGTGGGTGACGTAAATCAGCGTCAGCTTGAGCTGCTCGTGGACCTGCTTGAGCTGTCGGCGCAGGTGCCATTTCAGATGGGGATCGATAACCGTGAGGGGCTCGTCGAAGAGGATGGCGGCCACGTCGCTCCGCACCAGGCCCCGGCCCAGGGATATCTTCTGTTTGGCGTCGGCGGTCAGTCCGGCGGCCTTCTTTTTCAGGAACGGCGTCAGGTCGAGGATGTCGGCCACCTCCCGGACCCGCCGGGAGACCTCGGTTTCATCCACGCCCCGGTTCCGCAAGGGGAAGGCCAGGTTGTTGAAGACCGACATGGTGTCGTAAAGGACCGGGAACTGGAACACCTGGGCGATGTTCCGCTTTTCCGGCGGCAGGTCGGTCACGTCCCGGCCGTCGTAAAGGACCCGTCCCTCGCTGGGCCGGAGCAGGCCGGAAATGATGTTGAGCATGGTGGTCTTGCCGCATCCCGAGGGGCCCAGCAGCGCGTAGGCCCCGCCGTCGTCCCAGTCGTGATGGATCCGTTTCAGGGCGTAATCGTCCGGCCCTTTCGGCTGGGCCATGTAGCTGTGGGCGATTTCCTGCATTTCGATCTTGGCCATGATGTCTCCTTATGCCGGCCGGCGACCGGCGGGCGACGCCACCAGCGACCCCGCGAGGTCGTAGACGTAAAGCCGCTCCGGATGAACGAACACCGAGATCTCCGCGCCGATTTTATGGGATTTGATCCCGGTGTCCTGGATGACCAGGGGCGTGTCGTGGTGTCGGACGTGAATGTAGGTTTCCGAGCCGCTGATTTCCGACAGTTCCACCCGGACGTCGATCTCGGCGTCCTCCGGTCCCTGCCGCGCCATGAACAAATGGTTGGAGCGGATGGCGAACCGATATTCGCCGGGGCTCACATTCTTGAGGTGGCCCAGGAGGGGGATGGAGATGTCCTTGCCGATGGCGCCGGCGTCTTCGCCGATGACGCCGGCGATGGTGTTGATGGGCGGATCGCTGAAGACCTCGGCGACCTTCAGCGTCGCCGGGTTGTGGTAGACCTCGGGGGTGGGGCCGGTCTGGAGAATCCGCCCCTCGTCCACCACCACGATGTCGCCCCCCAGCATGAGGGCTTCGGTGGGCTCGGTGGTGGTGTAGACCACCACGGCCTCCCGGCGCTGGAAGATCTGCTGGAGTTCGATGCGGAGTTCCTCCCGGAGCTTGTAGTCGAGGTTGACCAGGGGCTCGTCCAGGAGCAGGAGCTGGGCGTCCTTGACCAGGGCCCGGGCGATGGCCGTCCGCTGCTGCTGGCCCCCGGAGAGTTCCGCCGGCAGCCGGTCCAGGAGCGGTTCCAGGTGGAGAACTTCCGCCGTTTCATGGACCCGCTTCCGGATGGTCTCCTTGTCTGTGCCGGAGAGCTTCAGCGGCGAGGCGATGTTGTCGTAAACGGTCATGGAGGGGTAATTGATGAACTGCTGGTAAACCATGGCGACCTTGCGCTTTCGCACGGACATGCCGGTGACGTCCTCGCCATTCACGAGGATGCGCCCCGTGGTGGGGCGGTCCAGGCCGGCCATGAGCCGCAGCAGGGTGGTCTTGCCGGCCAGGGTCCGGCCCAGGATCACATTTCGGGACCCGGTTTCAAAGGTCAGGTTCGCCTCGTGGATGTGGACCTCCCGGCCGACCGTTTTGCTGACGGATTCCAGGCTCAGGGTCATTTTCCGGGTTCTCCTCTTCTGTGTAATGTGGATTGGCTTTCTTTGAAGTTGTCAATTGCGGGGCTGACCACGTCGCCGATTTTTGCTTTGGCCGCCAATTCCCGCAGCCGCGCCCTTGCCAGATCGCGATGATCCGCCGGAGCTATTGATTCTGTCGCCAACTTTTTCATTTTTGCTGTTTTCTCTTATTTTCTATCTGCTTAACAATGTCGGAAACAGATATCTTGTCGATCCATTCGTGCCTTTCTTTTGAATAATCACCATATCCTTTCTCATATTGTTGCAGAAATCTAATCATTGCCACCGGGCCCAATTCACGATTCAACATCTCGATTCCTGTTTGTCGAATCTGATGCAAATTTGTAGCATCTGCAATCATCATAGTGTCTCCATCAGCCAAAACAGCGGATTTGCTATCTGGACATTAATATTATTTGTTTCTCTTTCAGCTTTTTTCAATAACTTGTCATCTGTTGTCAAAAACACGTTTGCGTTTGCGCTTTCCGAGCAAGCGATATGCATTGCATCGAATGATTTGAATCCAAGGTTTTCAAGTTTGTTTGCTCTGCTGATTTCAACTTCCGTCAGAGCAATATTCGTTTGAACGCCAGCAGACAATTCAATCAGATAAATTCTTTTCTCGATATCCGGCGTGTTTTCGAGTTCCGTTATTAAAACGTCACTACCAATCCATTCCCACTCTCCATTGTTCATGCGATTCATTATAATGAGAATCGCTTCCGATTCCAACCGTATCCTGTTCTGGCTTTGATCGTCAAACGGTCTATTCAAACAGCAAGCGTCCAAGTATATTTTCATTGCATTGCCTCAAAATCATCAATCACCGGGCTAACCACATCATATTGGTCCATATGCGTCTGAAACTCCGCCACGGCTACTTCGACCATGACAAGTCCTCCTTTTAGTCGGTTAATTTTTATCAATGTATTTCTCAAAAGACAATGACGCATAACCTTCGGTTGGTGGACCATAAGCCTTGACGGCTCCCCAAGCGCTGGCCACCGCCAGCCCGACGCCGCATTTGGACCGGATCCAGTTTTGATGGGCCAGGATCGACCCCGCAGCGAAAAGTCGCTCGTGGGCCGGCTCGCCGCCGTCGTTGAGCGGCCGGAACCGGTCGTCGATCTCCAAGCCCGCCGCGTTGACCGGATGGCCCCGGGGATCGAGAAAGTCCTGCCGGTGCCAGTCGGCCCGTTCTCCGGGGTGATGCACCCGCAGATCCAGCAGCGTCTCCCGGATTCCGTTCCGGTCGGCCCGGAGGCCGCCGCCCAGGAACCGGCCGCTGGCCAGCATCAACGCGGACCCGTGCAATCTATGTTCCCCGTCCGGGGCCGCGATGTCAAGCACAAATTTGTCCGTTTGCTCATAACGGACGGCCGCGACCCGGTGGTGGGGAAACAGCCGGATCCCCTTTTCCGTCAGCCCCCGGTGGAAGGCGTCCCGCAGCCGGAGCCCGGCCACCGACGGGGGCAGGATGGGGATTTCGAAAAGGGGGACGCCGATGCGGTCCCGGAGATCCCTGGAGATCATTTCCGTCCGGTACAGCCCCAGCACGGCGGGCAGTCCCACGCTCCTGGCCGTTCCCAGGCAGGCCCGGACGTCGGCGGCCAGGGCCTCCCGGTTCCCGGGCGCTTCCAGGGCCAGGGCCAGCTGTTCGGCGTACTGGCCCCGGGTCGATCCGGGAAACGGAATCCGGGCGGTGCGGATCCCCGGCCACCGGGGTTCCAGGGCCGATGCGATCTGCCGGGCGCTGAACCCCCGCAACTGATCGAAATCCACCAGCAGACACGAGGCTTTTTCCTCCATGGCCCGCACCCCGCCCCAGGCCGTTTCGGGGACGCAGTAGGTCCGTTTGACGCCCCCCATGGTGGTGAGGACGTCGACGTTCCGGTCGGTCCGGCGGCGGTAGGGCAGCCCCTGATCCGCCAGAAATCCCAGGAGCGCGTCGAAGGCCGCCCGGATGTCCGCCGTCTCCACCCGCGCATAGGGGTGCGCGGGGATGTCCCGGCGCAGGGCGTCGATGGCGGCCCAGGGGTCCTCCCAGGTCCGGCCGTCTTCCAGCGGATGGACGGCCAGCAGATCCATGAGCCCGCTGGCGAACAGGATCTCCCCGGTCTCGCCCACCAGGGTCGCGTCGATGCCGCGCTCCGCGGCGAACAGGGCGGCGGACAGCCCGGCGATGCCGGCGCCGACGATAACCAGGTCGCTTGTGATCGGTTCGGGGGCGTCCGGCATGGCGCGTCAGGTCTCCAGTCCCAGGAGGCCGCAGTAAATGGCTTCCTTGAGTTCCGATTGGATCAACTGGCCGCCCCAGAGGATGGGCCGCTCGCCCTTCCACCGTTCCTGGAGAAACCGCTTCAGTTCGGTCTGGGCGTCCCGGCTGTTCAGATCCCCCCGGTCGCAGAGATGGCCCGTGACCCGGGCCCCGCAAAAAGACCCTTGGCAGGCGCCTTTGCCCATGCGGGTCCGGAGGCCCACGGCCTTCAGATTCGGGGTTCCGCCCTGGGCCCGGATGGAGCCGATCACCGAATCGAAGACGCTGGCCGGGATCATCTCGCATTCGCAGAGCAGGGGATCTTCATGGTCCGGATGCTTGATCCATTCCCGGGGCGCCAGGCCGGGTTCGGTCCATTCCCAGGCCGGGTCGGTGGGCAGGGGTTCCTCCCGGGTCCGGCAGGGCCGGCAGACGCCCAGCCGCTCGCAGACCCGGTCGGCGGTCCGTTCCGCCATGAGCCGGTAGGTGGTGAGCTTGCCGCCGGAGATGGTGAGAAAATTGTCCAGCCCGTCGTCGGCGTGATCCACCAGGATGAACCCCCGGCTCACCGACCGGTCTCCCCCGTCGTCCCCCGATTTGATCAACGGCCGGATCCCCGCATAGGCCCGGATGTAGCGGACCGTCTCCATCTCCGGGATCATGGCCGCCCCTTCGCTCACCAGGTAATCCACCTCCCGGACCGTGGGGCGGACATCGGAAGGGACGTCCATCCGGAGCGACGTGGTGCCGAAAATGGAGACCGTGCCGCCGGGCACCAGGATGTCGCCGTCCGCCGGCTTCCGGAGCCGATTGATCACCCGTTCGCTGAGTCGGCTGTGGGTGACGGCCAGGCTGCCCTTGGAATAGACCATGTCCATGTCCGCCCCGGCCATCCGGGCGATTTCGCCGCACCAGGCCCCGGCGGCGCTCACGAACTGATCGGCTTCCACGAAAACGGCGCCGCCGGTTTCGGTGTTGACCAGGTGGGCCGATTTGAGCCGCCCCTTGCTTTGTTTGAAGCCCACGACTTTGTGATGCCGCAGCAACTTCGTTCCGTTCTGGTGGGCCTGATGAAAATTCTGGAGGGCGAGTTTAAACGGATCGACGGTGGCGTCGGGCGCCGCGTAGGCGGCGATGATGCGGTCGGAGAGGCAGGGTTCCATCTCCCGGGCGTCATCGATATCCAATGCCTCGGCCGGGATTCGGGCTTTTTCGCACAGATGCGGAAAATCGGCGATGAACGATTCGTCGTCGCCTTCCACGGCCACGAACAGGCCGCCGGTCTCCTCGACGCACTGGGGGGCCAGTTTTTTCAGGAGGTCCGCTTCTTCCAGGCATTCGGCCGCCACCTCGGTGTCCGACGACACGTAGCGCGATCCGCTGTGGAGCAGCCCGTGGTTCCGGCCGGAAGCCCCGGAGTTGACATCCCCCTGCTCGACGACAATGCAGGATATGCCCCGGAGCGCCAGATCCCTGGCCAGCCCCAGGCCGGTCACGCCGGCGCCGATGATCAATACCTGGGTGTGCAAACAGCGTCTCCTGTAGGTTCGATCAGTAAAAAAACGAAAATCAGCATCTGATCGATTTAATGCCATACGAAAATAGAAATTGCAAGAATTAATTTTCGGAAAATGACATTTTGGCTGATTTTTGGTTTCGGAAAAGAAAAAATAGACACCGAAAGCCGTTATAAATTCAAATAAAATATTGTAACATCAAATATATATGAATTATTTTCGGCGATAGATGGATTTCTGTCGAATGATTTTCATTTGTGAAAGGCCGGAGGGGTGCTGCTGCCTGATGTCCGTTTTATCCGGAGAAGACGCCGGGGGATTTCGTCTATGACGCCCAGACCCTTGCCGGCTGGACCGGGGCCTTTTCTTCATGGGCGGATATGGGCAAGAGGATCTTCTGCTATTTCGACAACGACGAGGCGGGGCATGCGCCGCTGAACGCGGCGCGACTGCGGGAGATGGTGGAAAAATAAAAGGGGTTAACCGCCCGGTTCGGGCGATTGACCCCTTTGGATGTCCAATCGGTCGTCGCGTTAGACGGCCATTACGTTTTTCGCCGATGGGCCTTTGGGGCCCTGCTCGATTTCGAAGGTCACCTGCGTGCCTTCGGCAAGGCTTTTAAACCCCGATCCCTCGATGCCTGAAAAATGGACAAACACGTCCGGTCCGTCCTCCTGCTCGATGAATCCAAACCCCTTCTTGTCACTGAACCATTTCACAACACCACTTGCCATACCGGCGTCCTCCTCATTTTTGCTGACAACATCTCCGTGTTCCCAGCCTCCGAGCGCCGCTTGTTCGACGACAAGGGGCGACGCCTTCGACGGGAACCCGGCCTGCCCGCCATCCGCGACGGCGGGGCCCCAAAAAACTCGGACCATAGTATGACGAATTTTTTTTCATGTCAAAAACAAAATTAAAAAAATGACCCTATCCGCCACAAAGCGGTCAATTAGACCGGTCATGACCGTTCCCGATCCGCCGTCCATGAGCCTATCCGTCGCCATATGGAAGCCAAAGATCAGGATCGAATCATAGACGTCGACTTTTCCCTTTATCCCATTTTTTCCTTGACACACAGTTACGTTGTAGCTAAATTGTGGCCACATGGCGCAGGACAAGGGTGGCGGCCCTTTTGCGTTGAACGGTCGTCCCCTGATCAATTATAAGATACGCCAATTATACAATACGCCGGGCATTCCGGTGATATAAAGGGAAAAAAATGCGGTACGCGGAAACAGGGTTTAATCTGGAAATCGATCTGACCCGGGGCAATATCGAGCGGGTCGAGACCGACCCGAAGGAGACGGAACTCTACCTGGGCGGGCTGGGGACCAACGCCAAACTCCTCTGGGACCGGGTGCCGCCCGAGGTCGAGCCCTTCTCCCCCGAGAACCTGCTGATTTTCGGCGCCGGTCTCCTGTGCGGGACCCCCGCCATCGGCTGCAACCGCACCATCGTCTCCACCATCTCCCCCCAGACCCGACTGATGGCCTTTTCCATGATGGGCGGGTTCTGGGCGCCGGAACTCAAACACGCCGGCTACGACAAGGTGGTCCTCCGGGGCAAGTCTCCCGATCTCGTCTACATCCATATCCACGACGACAAGGTGGAAATCCGGGACGCCTCCCACCTCCACGGCAAGGGGGCGGTGGAGACCCAGGAACTGATCCGCCGGGAACTCAAGGATCCCAAGCTCCAGGTCTCGGCCATCGGGCTGGCCGGGGAGAACCGGGTCTTCTATGCCTCCATCGAACAGGGCCGGTCCAGCGCCAGCCGGCTGGGCATCGGCGCCGTCATGGGCGACAAGGGGGTCAAGGCCATCGCGGTCCGCGGCACAAAGGACGTCAACGTGGCCCGGCCGGCGGAATTTTTCGAACTCTGCCAGGAAGTGCTGAAATACATCCAGCACCGGGAAAAAAACCCCATCCCCGGCGTCATGCCCATCCTTGCCGGGCTCGGATCGCCCCAGGAGATGAAGGTCCACGACGAAAAATGGCACACCGAAAATTTCATGTGGGGCAACTCCCGGGAGCGGAAAAAAGGGTTCTGGAACGACGAGATCGCCGAGAGCTGGACCGCCGCCATGGAGAGCATGCGGACCCGGCTCATCAGTTGCTACAACTGCCCGCTCAAATGCGGGGCCACCATCTCGCCGCCGGGCCAGCCCACCTACATGATGAAATGCTTCTCCAAGCTGACCTACACCATGGCGGCCCACTCGGATCTCGATTTCGGGTTGCGCATCGCCCAGAAGGCCACCGAGTACGGCGTGGACGGATTCTCCACGCCCCAGGTCATGGCCTTCGCCCTGGAACTCTATGAAGACGGCATCCTGACGAACGAAGACATGCCGGGCCTGCCGTCGGACAACGAAGAGCGGTTCCACTGGCTCCTGGACCGGATCGTCCGGCGGGAGGGCATCGGCGACGTGCTGGCCAACGGCACCTACTGGGCGGCCAAAGAGATCGGCAAGGGCGCGGAGGCTTTCGCCCACAACAACATCAAGAAGCACGAGCAGTTGCCGCTGAAGCTGTCCATGCTCAACCCCATCTATTTTCTCATGTACAGCACCGGGGAAAAGATCAACATCACCCAGATCGAGGGGCAATTCCCCCAGGCCCCGTTTCCCAAGCGGGAACAGCGGGAGGAATTCGTCAAGGACTGGATTCAGGTCCCGGACGAAAAGTTCAAGCAATATTTCCTCGACTGGGAACTGCGCGGCGAAAACTCCATCCCCTATTACCCGACGCCTGAAATGACCTGCGACATCGTCGACTGGCAGGAGCGGATGCACTACATCGACGACGCCCTCGGCATGTGCGCGGGCCTGTCGTCCTTTCCCCTGAAACCGCCCTACCACATTCACAACTACCCGAAATTCATCTCCGCCGGGGCCGGGTTCGACATGGACGAAGACCGCCTCACCCAGGCAGCCAAGCGGTACCGGAACCTGGTGCGGGCCATCAACATCCGGCGGGGCATGCGGCGCAAAGATGAAGCGCCGCCGGCCAACCACTGGAAAAAGCGGTTTCCCGAACTGGAAAAGGAACTCCTGGACACCTACTACGAATACAAGGGGTGGAACAACGACGGCATTCCGACGGCGGCCACCCTGAAAGAACAGGGGCTGGGCTACGTGGCCGAGGATTTCCTCAAGCGGGGGATCCTGACCGGAGGCGACGACGAGGCGTCTTCCGAAACGGCGCCGGCGGAACAAGAGACGGCATAAAGCGAAGGGTGACCACCGTGGCGGACGAAAAGAAAAAGAAAACGATCAAGACGCTGAAAATCGACGTGGACAAGTGCAACGGCTGCCGGGCCTGCGAGGTCATCTGTTCCGCTTTTCATGCCGAGCCGAAATACAGCAGCAACAACCCGGCCCGGTCCCGGATCCGGGTGGTGCGCGACCCGCTCCGGGACGTCTACGTGCCGGTCTACGCGGGCGAGTACGCCGCCGCCGAATGCGCCGGCCGCGACAAGTACACCATCGACGGCAAGGAATACGACGAGTGTACCTTCTGCCGGGCGTCCTGCCCGTCCCGGGACGAATTCAAGGAGCCGGATTCCGGCCTACCCCTGAAGTGCGACATGTGCGAAGGGGAAGACGAACCTTTGTGCGTGCAGTGGTGCATCACCGACGCCCTCACCTGTGAAGTGCGGGAAGAAGAGGTGGCGGAAGACGAAACCGAAGAACAAGAAGAGCTGGAGATCGGCCTGGAGGTCCTGGCCGACAAGTACGGCATGGAGAAGATTTTGGACGCCGTGGCCCGGATGTCGAATTCTAATTCAAGTTGATCGTCCTCGCCGCCTTGGGTTGAAACCCCAGGCTGAACCTATAAAACCGGCTGGAAGCCGGTTATGGCCGTTGCGGGATAGATGGCGGTTTGCAATTTGAACCGGCTTTTAGCCGGTTTTGGATGATTGAGCCTGGGGTTTCAACCCAAGGCGGCGCGGCCAGGGCGTTGAATTTTAATTCACTCCCGCGCGGCCGGCTCAAAAATCTTTTCCGCATCCGTCAGATGTTTATGGAGATACAGTTCCGCCGGTGACATTCC
>JAABTM010000265.1 GCA_011389855.1 Desulfobacteraceae bacterium | reverse complement strand
AGGGGGAGGCGTCCGCCTGACCGGCCGACGCACCGTAAACCCGTTCGATTGGAAGGGCGTTTCCCGCCGCGCTGAAGCGCTGCGGGAAACGCCCTTTTTTAATGGCCGCGCGGGCGCGTCGGCCTTAGAGCCTATCCGAAAAAGGAGAGACGAATGAATACGGGAATAGTCAAAAACAAGAGGGTCGGAATGGGTCTTTTGCTGTCGGCGATATGTTTTCTGGGCATGGCGGTCGTGGGCTGCGATTCGGACGGCGGGGAGGGACCCGACGAGGGGCGGGTGCGGATCTGCAATTCGGACGATGTCGCCTATGGCGTGGAGGTGGTCGCCAAGCCGGAATACGAAGTGGTGGACAACTTCAGCGTCGGTGCGGGCTCTTCGGCTGCGTGGAATTGCGAAGAATCGGAAGGGATCGAAGTGGGGCAATATTATGTCCGCTTTTACGAAACCGACGGATCCTTTTTCGCCCGATCCCCCGACTTGACGGTCACCGATAAGGACGGGGAGGATATGACCACTGTCTTTATGACCCAGAGCGGCGAGGTGGGCGTCATCGACGCCGATATGGAAGGCAAAGGCGACATTGTCGTTTGCAACCAGGACGATGAAGATTTTATCGTGGAACTGCGGTCCGAAAAGAGCGGCGGCGCGGAGAGGGTTTTCGTCCTTCGCATGGGGGGAGGTTGCGACAAGTTTCAGAACGTGGCGGCGGATGTTTATTATCTTCGGATCGTCGGGCAAGAGAACCGCGGCAACACGGACGAATCCGTCACCTTTTTGCTTGAGGAAGGCGAAGTGGAGAGATTCGAGATCACCGCCAACAGCAGCATCGTCAAGACCACGGACTGATCAGTCCGGATAAAGAACCCTGACCAGAAACAATCCCCGGGCCGGCGCGGTCGCGCCGGCCCGGGACCGGTCCCGCGACCGCAAAATTTCTCCGAACCCCTCGGGAGAGATCTTTCCCCGCCCCACCTCCACCAGCGTTCCCACGATATTCCGGACCATATACCGCAGAAACCCGTCGGCCTCGATCCAGAAAGTCGGGCATCCCGCTTTTTCCGTCGTGAACTCCGCCCGGGAGACCGTCCTGACCGTATGGGATCGGGGGCTGCCGGTCCCTTCGAAAGCCTTGAAATCGTGGGTTCCCGGAAGGGCCGCGGCGGCTTCGCCCATGGCGGCCATGTCCAACAGCGCGCGGATATGCCAATGGTACTGGCGGCCCACGGCGTCCGGGAGAGGGCGGTTGAGGATGTGGTAGCGGTAGACCTTGCCCACGGCGTCGAACCGGGCATGGAAGGCGTCCGGGACGGTCTCGCAGCCCCGGACGACGATGTCCTCGTCGAGGATGGCGTTGAGGCCTTTCCGGAAGGTCTCCGGGGAAAGCGTGGTCTGGCAATGAAAGTTGGCGGTCTGGCCCAGGGCGTGGACCCCGGCATCGGTACGGCCCGATCCCGTCAGAACGATGGGCCGGCGGGTCATGGTCGCAAGCGCCCGTTCGATTTCCCCCTGCACGGTCCGGTCGTTTTTCTGCCGCTGCCAGCCGTGATAGGCGGTTCCGTCGTATTCGATGGTCAGTTTGAAATTCGACATCCTAGAGCAGCAGCGCCGCGGAAAGGGAGAAGAAGGAGAGAAGGGTCGACAGGACGATGGTGGCCGACGCCAGTTCGGTGTCGCTGTTGAGCTGGGCGGACAGGACGTAGATGGAGGTGGCGGCCGGCAGGGTGAAAAAGATCATGCCGGTTTTGAAGGGCAAGCCGGAGACGCCGAAAAGGCGGAACAGAAGATAGCCGACAACCGGAAACAGGACCAGCTTGACCGCCGAAGCGGCCAGGGACAGCTTGAGTCCGCCCCTGAGATTGGAAAAGGTCAGAGCCCCCCCGATGGAGAGCAGGGCCAGGGGAAGGGTGACCATGGACGTCAACCGGAGGGTGTTGTTCAGAAAGGTGGGGAACCGATTGATCGTCTGGGCGTAGATGATCCCGGCCAGACACCCCAGAATCAGGGGGTTGGTTACGATGGATTTGGCCGTCACCTTGATTCGTTCCCGCGGCCCGATCCGCCGGCCGGAAAACCAGATGAGGACCGAGACGGCCAGCACGTTGATGAAGGGGATGACGAACCCGATGAGGATGCCGAACTGGGTGGCCCCCTCCTCTCCCAGGGCTGTGATGACGATGGCCATGCCGATGTATGTGTTGAACCGGTAGCAGCTCTGTGAAAAAGTACCGGCCTGGAAGTCTGAGATCCCCAGGATCCGAATGGCGGCCAGACTGATCAGGAACATCGCCAGCACGGCCAGGAGGGCGGCGATGCAGTAGTTCCAGTGGATGCCGGTGGTGGATGCGCCGCCGATCTTCCAGAAGAGCATGGCCGGGAAAAAAATGAAGTAGATCAACCGATCCGAAGTCTTCAGGAACGCATCGTTGGTGAGTCCGTAGTGTTTGAGGCTGCTGCCCAGGAGGATGAGCGCGAATACCGGGAACAGGCTGTTGAGAATGATCAAGGGGCGACCAGTTCGAGCCGCACCTCGCCCGGTTCGGCTTCGTAGAGCTTGAGGGTGAAGGTCTCGAAGCGCTTGTCGGCCAGGGCCCGGGCCAGGGCCTCCCCGTCGCCGTCGTAGTCCACCCGGAGCACGGCCTCGTTGGTCCGCATTTCCAGGAGCCGGATCCCGGAGACCCCGGCCATGTTCAGCAGTTCGCGGCGGAAGGCGACGAAGATCCCCAGGTTGCGGGTGCCGCCCACGATTACCCGAAGCCCGTCGCCGCCGGCGGGCCTGGACAGGACGGCGGCCAGTTCCCCGGCCAGCTCCCGGCCGCAGGCCTCCCCGGCCTTCTCCAGGACGACCCGCCGTCCGGCCGCATCGTTCACGCCCGATCCCGCGCTGGTACGGGTGACTTCGGCGATTTCCGCCGCGCTCTCCGTTGCAAAGGCCCGAACCGAAACGGTGGCGCTGAAGGTGCGCGTCCTCTCGTCTATGATGTCGAGGGATCGTCGGGCCACGGCCGTTCCCACAATGACCACGTCGGCTTCCAGGTCGCGGCCCACCACTGCGGCGTCGCCGGGTTCGATGTAGGGGTTGAACCGAACCCTTGCCACCAGCTCCGGGTTCTGGAAAAGGGCCTCGTGGGCGATCACCGTAAACCCGGCCTCGGACAGAACCCGGACCATGGCCGCGTCGGAAACGATCGCCGCCGTCCTTTCCGCCTCCCGCCACCAGTAGTGAACCGGTCCGCGTTCGGTCTGCTGCTCGGCCACGAAAAGGAGCAGGCGGGGCCGCCCGGTTTTCTCCCTGGGATGGTCCTGTTCCGGCGGCGCCTCCAGGGCCGACAGCCGCTCCCTGATCCGGTCCAGGGAAACTTCGGCCCTGACCAGGATGCGGAACCGGTTCCCGATTGTCGCCCCGCCCGTCAGCACCTCGTAGGTCTGAATGAAATCCTTTTCGTTTCCGAGGATGATCCGGCCGAGGTCGGTGAACCGGGCGACGGCCTCCTCGGGGGCCAGCATTTCCACGGCCGCCAGATCCACGGCGGTGGTCAGGGCGTCGGCGATGGCCTGCCGCCTGGCGGCGGCCGCATCCTTGTCTTTGCTGTAGGCCTGCCCCACCACCGTTATCGTTCGCTGATCGCTTTGGGCCTGGCCCCGGGTCGCGCCGGCGAGGAAAAACAGCAGAAGGACCCAGGCGAAGAGGAAGGTCGGACGTCTTAAAACGTTCATGTGCAGTCTCCTTTCAACCTCTCTTCATGCCGTCTTTTTGAGAATTTTTCAAGGGGTGGGTGGTAAAAACTTACGGGGTGGAGAAATGATGGGGTAAGAACAAAGGTCGAAGGCAAGATGCCGGATGGCAGCGGTGATCAGACCTTCCGATAAAGGGCGTACTCCGCGATGTTCAGAAGAGTCTCCTGGGGCCGGGAAGACCCGAATGTCGTAAGGGCGGCCTTGGCCTCGGCGACGTGCGCTTCCGCCTGTCGCCGGGTGTAGGCGATGCCGCCCAGGGTTTCCAGGAGATCGATCAGCTCCCGGAAATCGTCCGGTGAAAATGTTTCGTCCCGGACGATCCCCTCGATCCGCTCCCGTTGCCGGGTATCCGCTTTTTGCAGGGACCGGATCAGGGGCAGGGTGAGTTTCCCCTCCCGGATGTCGGCCCCGACTTCTTTTCCCAGTTCGGTTGTGTCGGCCGTATAATCGAGCAGGTCGTCGGCCATCTGGAAGGCGACGCCGAGGTGATGGCCGTAGCGGGTCAGGTCGTCGATGCGCGCTTCCGGAGCGTCGGCCAGCAGGGCGCCGACCCGGCAGGCGCCCTGGATGAGCACCGCCGTCTTCCGCCGGATCACCTCCATGTACTCGGCTTCCGACAGGAGGAGGTCCCCTTTTTTGATCAACTGATGGATCTCGCCCTGGGACATCTCCTCGGTGATGTCGGCGATGACGTCCATGATCGCCAGCTTGCCGGGCCGGGCGGCGATGGACAGGGACCGGGCCAGGAGAAAATCCCCCACCAGCACGGCGATGGAATTGCCGTAGACGGCATGGGCCGCGGGCTTGTTCCGCCGGAGATGGGCCCCGTCCACCAGATCGTCGTGGAGCAGGGTGGCGGCGTGGAGGTATTCGAAGACGGTGGAAAGGGGAATATCGTCGTCCCCCCCATAGCCGCAGATCCGGGCTGAAAGCAGCATCAGCAGCGGCCGGAGCCGCTTGCCGCCGGCGAACAGGATATGGCTGGCGGTCTCTTGGACGATCTCCAGATGGGCCCCGAGGTTGTCCCGGAGGGCGGTTTCGATGGCGGCGAGGTCCGGGGCCGCGGCGGCGATGATCCGCTCTTTCAGCCCGCTCATTCGGCTTCCCCCATGAGGTCGTATTCCAGGGCCTCGGTGATCCGGACCCGGACGAATTCGCCGACCCGGATGGGCGGGTTCCCCGGGTCGCGTTCCTGGATGTCGACGACCCCGTCCACCTCCGGGGCCTGAAACGGCCCCCGCCCGGTGAACAGGCCGGGTTCGATCCTTTCTTCCACCAGCACCGGGTAGACGCCGTCGATCCGCTCCTCGTTTTTCTCCAGGGATATCTCCCGCTGACAGGCCATCAGTTCCTCGTATCGTCTTTCCGCCGTTTTTGAGGACACCGGGTCGGGCAATCCGTGGGAGGGAAGGTCCTCGGCGTCGGAATAGGTGAAGACGCCCAGATGATCGAACCGGATCTCCTCGACGAAATCGAGCAGCCCATCGAAATCCGCCGCCGTCTCTCCGGGAAAGCCGACGATGGCGGTGGTGCGCAGCACGGCCGCCGGGTCGATTTCGCGGATTCGGTCAAACAGCCGGCGCAGGTCCTCCCCGGTGTAGCGCCGTCCCATCCGCCGGAGCACGTCGTCGCCCGCGTGCTGGATGGGAATGTCGTAATAAGAGAGGATGTTGGGGGCCGCCGCGATGGTCCGGATCATCTCCTCGTCGATGCTTTCGGGATGGCCGTAGAGCAGCCGAATCCAGACCTCCGGAGAAAGGCGGGCGGACAGCGCCCGGAGCAGGGCGGAAAGGTCCGCGGGGTCGGTCAGATCCCGGCCGTAATGGGTGGTGTCCTGGGCCACCAGGACGATCTCTTTGACCCCGCCCCGGACCAGGGATTCCGCCTCCGACGCCAGCGTCTCCACCGGTCGGCTCCGCTGGGTTCCCTTCAGCTTCGGGATGATGCAGTAGGTGCAGCGGCGGACGCACCCCTCCGCGATCTTGAGATAGGCGAGGTGGTCCATGGGGCGGACCCAGCCGCCGAGGGGCGCCGGGAAGCGGCAACCGGCGGGGTCGGGCAGTCGGCAGGCGGCATCCAGCCGGCCCTCGGCCGCGGCCGCCACCTCCTGGAGGGCGCCGGTCCCCAGAAAGACGTCCACCTCGGGAAGGGCCTCCCCGATCGCCTCGCGGTAACGTTCCGGCAGGCAGCCGGCCACGATGAGCCGCCGGCATTCGCCGTCCCTTTTCATCCGGGCCAGTTCCAGGATGGCGTCGATGGATTCTTCCGCCGCCGGTTCGATGAACCCGCACGTGTTGACCACGATGACCCCGGCAGCGGCCGGGTCCGGGGTCGGGCGCCAGCCGGCCGCCTTCAGCAGGCCGGACATGGCGTTGCTGTCCACCTGATTTCTCGCGCAGCCGAGGCTTTCCAGGTAAAACCGCTTTTCCAAAGGCTATCCCCTGGCCGCCTTGACGGCTTTGGTGATTTCCGGGACCACCTCGAACAGGTCGCCCACGATGCCGTAGTCGGCCTTGGTGAAGATGGGGGCGTCGGGGTCCTTGTTGACGGCCACGATGACCCGGGAAGTGGACATCCCCGCCAGGTGCTGGATGGCGCCGGAGATCCCGCAGGCCACGTAGAGGCTGGGGGCGACCACCTTGCCGGTCTGGCCCACCTGTTCCGCATGGGGCCGCCATCCCTCGTCCACGGCGGAACGGGACGCGCCCACGGCGCCGCCCAGGGCGTCGGCCAGTTCCTCGACAATGGCGTAGTCCGGGCCGCCCATGCCCCGGCCGCCCGAGACGACCACGTCGGCTTCGGTCAGTTCGGTTTTGCCCGTTTCCAGCTGCTTGTCCGTAACGGTCAGTCGGCTTTCTTTATGGGCGACATCGATCTTCTCCACGGCCCCGGCGCCGGCGGTCTCCGCGATGTCCATGGCGTTGGGCCGGATGACCGCGATCTGGGGCGCGCCGCTCAGGCCCACCTCGGCGAGCACCTTTCCGCCGTACATGGGCCGGGTGGCCACCAGATTTCCACCGTCCACCTTCAGGGCGACGCAGTCCATGGCCACGGCGGCGTCGAGGCGCGCCGCCAGCCGGGCCGCCAGATCCCGCCCCTGGGCCGTGGCGCCCATGAGCACCACCGACGGCTGATGGGCGGCGACGACGTCGGCCGCCGCATCCGTATACAGATCGGTGACGTATTCCGCCAGGGCCGGGTCATCAGCCACGAGAATGGCGTCCGCGCCGTATTTTCCCAGCTCCGGCGCGATGCCTTCGACATTCGATCCCAGCACCAGGGCCTTCAGGTCGCCCCCCACTTCTCCGGCGATCCGTTTGCCTTCGGAAAGGGCCTCGAAGGTCACTTTCCGGAAGGCCCCGTCCTGCTGTTCAG
>JAABTM010000558.1 GCA_011389855.1 Desulfobacteraceae bacterium | reverse complement strand
ACCGTTCGCCGCTTCAGGGAGCGGCTCAAGGCGGTGGACCTGGACATTCTCCAGGATACTGCGCGCATCGACAACGGCCGGCTCGATATCCCGGTCTATTTCAGCCGCTGCGGCCGGGACGCCCGGTCGGTGATCGGCAACCGGAAACAGATGGGAAAAGGGGCGACGCCCCAACAGGCCGAAGCCAGCGCCGTGATGGAGCTGGCCGAGCGGTTCAGCTTTTTCTCATTCGCCGGGAACCCGGCCCGTTTCATCACCGGAACCCATGCCGACCTCAAGGCGGACGCCCTCCCCTTTTCGGAGATCGCCAAATCGGTCCATGACGATTCCGAAGACCTGGAAGCGGCCCGCCGCATCTTCGAGACCCTGCCCCTCAAATGGACCTGGGGCTTCGATCTCGCCCGGCGGAAACCGGTTCTCATCCCCTTTGACTGGTTTTTCGCCATCAACGCCTTCAACGGGCCGTCGGCCGGCAACTGCCGGGAAGAGGCCCTGCTCCAGGGCATCTGCGAGGTGGTGGAACGCCACGTCTGCGCCCGGGTCGGCCGGGGCCGCCTGAAAACCCCCGCCATCCGGCCGGAATCGGCGACGGACCCGGTGGTCCGGGAGTTGCTGCGAAAATATGCGGCCGCCGGGGTGACGCTTCATTTGTCGGATCTGACCCTGGACACGGGCATTCCCACCGTGGGGGTCCTGGCCTATGATCCCACGACATTCCCCCATAAAAGCGAAATCGTCTGGACGGCCGGGACCACGCCCCATCCGGAAAAGGCCCTGAGCCGGGCCCTGACCGAGACGGCCCAGTTGGGCGGCGATTTCAACACCGGGGCCAGCTACGTGGCCTCGGGGTTGCCCAAACCGCCGCACCTGAAAGATGTCGCCTTCATTACGGAGGCCGCGCCCTCGGTGGACATCGGCGACCTGCCGGATCTCTCCGACGACAACATCCGGGTGGAGATCGAAACCCTTATCGCCGCGCTTTCGAAACGGGGTCTGTCGGTGCTGGCCATCGACACCACCCATCCCCTCCTGGGCGTCCCGGCCTTTTACACCATTATCCCCGGCGCCCATTTCCGGGAGCGGGCCGCCGCAACCAGCGTCGCCATGTTCTCGGCCAAGCTGATCTCCGAAAACTTCCCCCCGGAGGAGGCCCTGGATCGCCTGGCGGAAATGGAAAAAACCCTGCCCGGAAAATACTACATCCAGTTCTATCTGGGAACCGCCCGGCTGGCCCTGGGGGAGGTCGAAACCGCCCTGAACCACCTCGACCGGGCCCTCGATCTCGACCCCGACCCCCAGGATCTGCCATCCATCTACTCTTACATGGGCGTCTGCCTCAAGGAGACGGGCCGGTACCGGGAGGCCCTGTCGATCCTTGAAAAAGGGGCGGCCCTGGACGCCGAGCGGACCGACATCCACAATCTCATGGGGTTTTGCCATTTCAAACTGAAGGATCACCGGAAAGCCATCGACTGTTTTCAGACGGTCTTGCGTCTGGATCCGGGATCGGCCATAGACTACGCCAACGTGGGCGTCAATTACCGGGATCTCGGCGAGACGGAAAAGGCCATGGAGTATTTCCTAAAGGCCCTCACCATCGACCCCTCGATCGATTTCGCCAGGGAAAACCTGGACAAACTTCGGGAGGGGGGGTAACATTTTAGAAGATTAGGGACAGAGGGACAGAGGGACAGAGGGACAGAGGGACAGAGGGACAGAGGGACAGAGGGACAGAGAAAAAAAGACAGGAGGAAACCATGGCTGAAAAAACGTTTTCCGTACCCAATATCAGTTGCGGCCACTGCGTGATGTCCATCAAGAACGAACTTTCGGAGCTGGACGGCGTCTCCGGCGTCGAAGGCGACGCGGACAAGAAAGAGGTCACGGTGGCCTTTGATGCGCCGGCGTCGGAGGAGAAGATCCGGGACACCCTCAAAGAGATCAATTATCCGGCGGAATAGCGGCTGAGAAGGAGGAAAGATTGAGCGACGCTTACGCCCGCATCATCCAGGACAATCTCGATAAGCTCTACGGCAACCCGCCGCCCGATCTGGAAACACGC
>JAABTM010000264.1 GCA_011389855.1 Desulfobacteraceae bacterium | reverse complement strand
CATCGCGTGCGCCATGGGGAGACCCTGTCCACCATTGCCCAGCGTTACGGCACGAACGTTTCCCGCATCGCCAAAGCCAACCGCATCTCGCGCCGGAACATTATCCGGGCCGGGAAGACCCTCAAAATCCCCATGACGGCGGCCGCGGCCAAGGCCCTCGGCGGCGGCGGCAAGTCTCACCGGAGCGCCAAACATGTGGTCAAACGCGGGGATTCTCTTTGGAATCTCGCCCGAAAATATGGTACGACGACCCAAAAAATCCGTCAGGCGAATCATCTGTCCGGCAACCGGCTCCACATCGGGCAGACGCTGGTGATCCCCGGCGCGGACGCCGGATCCCACGGGACGAGAACCTATCGCGTCCGCCGGGGGGATGTGCCGTCCAAGATCGCCGAGCGGCATAACATGTCCCTTGGAAAATTCCTCAAAATGAACCATCTCAGCAAACGGAGCAAGATTTACCCGGGACAAAAACTTTTTGTCGAATAAAAAGCCATGACCCAGGGCGTCAACGCCCCCGTAGCTCAGTGGCCCCCGTAGCTCAGTGGATAGAGCAATGGATTCCTAATCCATGTGCCGCAAGTTCGATTCTTGCCGGGGGCGCCATACTTTTTAAGGGGTTAATCCGAAGGATTAGCCCTTTTTTGTTTTCAAGAGGGAGAGACGCCCCCGGAGAGACCTAAAAAGGCAACCCAAGGAGAAAAAAATGCCAAGAACCAAGATCGTCTGCACCATCGGCCCCGCCAGCAGTTCTCCGGAGATCATCCGCCGGCTCATCGAAAACGACATGAGCGTGGCCCGGTTGAATTTCTCCCACGGCACCCATGACGAACACAAGGAGAAGATCCGGATCATCCAAGACATCTCGGATGAAATGGGCAAACCCGTGGCCATCCTCCAGGACCTGTGCGGCCCTAAAATCCGGGTCGGCGATATCCAGGAACCGGGGATGCGCCTGGAACCAGGGGAGACCTTTATCCTCTCCACCCAGGACGAGGACGGCGTCGGCAACCGGGTATCGGTCTCCTACCCCGACCTGCCCTCGGACGTGAAAATCGGGGACCGGATTCTTTTGGCCGACGGCATGATGGAGCTGGAAGTGACCGAAACCACCGCCGACGACATCCGGACAAAGGTCATCACCGGCGGAACCCTAACCTCCCATAAGGGGATCAACCTCCCCTCCGGCACCATCAACGCCCCGTCCATGACCGAAAAGGACCGCATCGACCTGGATTTCGGGCTGGAAAACGACGTGGACTACGTGGCCCTGTCCTTTGTCCGGTCCGCATCGGACATCGAAGCGGTCAAGGAGATCATCCGGAGCCGCGGCAAGGACACGCCGGTCATCGCCAAGATCGAAAAGCACGAAGCCATCGACAACATGGACGAGATCCTGAAGATCTCCGACGGCATCATGGTGGCCCGGGGCGACCTGGGCGTGGAGATCCCCCTGGAAAACGTCCCGGAGATCCAGAAAACCCTGGTCCGGAAGGCCAACCGCCGGGGCAAGCCGGTGATCATCGCCACCCAGATGCTCCGGTCCATGGTGGACGCCCCTCGTCCCACGCGGGCGGAAGCCACCGACGTGGCCAACGCCGTTCTGGACGGAACCGACGCCATCATGCTGTCGGAAGAGACGGCCAGCGGCAGTTACCCCGTGGAATCCGTCGCGTTCATGGCCCGGATCGCCGATGCGGCCATCAGGAGTTTCGACCACCAGCGGTATCTGGAGATGATGCCCGACAAAATCGTGTCGGAGTCGGTGGCCTATGCCGCCTGCATCCTGGCCGACCACCTGGAGGCCAAGGCCATCGTGGCCACCACCCGGTCCGGCTCCACGGCCATCCAGGTCTCCCGCTTCAAGCCCCGGCCCCTGCTCATCGCCCTTTCTCCGGAAAAGGCCATAGTGCGGCGGCTGGCCCTTTACTGGGGATGCTATCCCAGCCACGTGCCCGAAACCAGGGACACCGACGAACGCATCCAGGAGGCGGCGGATTCCGCGTTGAAGACCGGACGAGTCGCCAAAGGCGACCTGGTGGTGATCACCGCCGGCCACCCGGTCTGGGTGGAAGGGACCACCAACATGCTCCGGGTCAAGGATCTTTAGGGACGAAAACCATGGACTGACGGGAAGTCCGACCATTTCCGGTGGAGAGAATCGAAGGCCAGGGCGCGGGCCAGACATTCCAAATATTCGCTCCGACGAATGGGGACCGCCCCCAGCCGCATGAGATGTGCCGTGACCTGCTGGCAGTCGATGAAATGGAAGCCCTCCTTTGCCAGAAACCGGCACATTCCCCAGAGAGCCAGTTTGGAGGCATCGGCGCTGCGAGAAAACATCGATTCCCCGAAAAAAGCCCGGCCGAAGGTGAGCCCGTACAGCCCGCCGCACAACCGGCCTGAGTCGTCGTAGGTCTCGACGCTGTGGGCGATGCCCAGCTGATGAAGCTGGGCATAGGCCGCGATCATGTTGTCGGTGATCCAGGTTCCGCGCTGCCCCGTCCGGGGGATCTCCGCGCACGCCCGGATCACTCCGCCGAAATCCGTATCGAATCGGATGGCGAACCGTCCCCGCCGGAGGGTGCGCCGGAACCGCCGGGTGGACATGAAGTTCTCCGGAAACAGCACCAGCCTTGGATCCGGCGAGAACCAGGGGATGGGATGCTCGCCGGTCCAGGGAAAAAAGCCCCGGGTGTAGGCCTCGATGAGGGACGGCGCGGTGAGGACCCCGCCGACGAACACCAGCCCGTATTCATCCGGCTCCGCCGCATTCGGAAAGGCGGACGGGATGCGCCCGGCGGCCAGGTCCGCCCTTATTGTCCGATAAAGGCCCATGACGCCCGTTCAGAGTCGTCCACCTTGCTTCTTCGCATCAGCATTCGCTTGAAAAACCCTCCTCATTCTGCTAAAATCTCTGCAAATAAGGTTATTATATCACAAGAAGGCCCTCTCATGAGCAGCGATCTTGCAGAAAAAGTGGATGACCTGCAATGGACTCCCACCCCCGATATATCCCGATGAAAAACAAGCCGCCGCCTTGATATCGCTCCAAATGGTATTTATCTTAATTTTCCAAATCGTTGGACCGAACGACCGGCGCCTGCGAATGATCGAACCGACACCATAAGAAGGGAGAAAGCAGATATGGCCAACGCACAAAACGGGAGCGAATCACCCCAGATGACCGAACAGGAAATGATGGCCCACCTGGGAAACGCCTTGGACAAAATGCCGCAAGACGTCCGCATCGTCCTGTTTGCCGGCGACGATCCCAACGACGTGTTCGCCCAGGCGGCCCGCCGGACCCTCAAGGCTTTTCGCCAGACCTCCTCCAAAATCAAATTCGAGGAATACCGGCCGGACCACAAACTGGCCGCGGAATGGCATGTCTCCACCTTCCCGGCCATGGTTTTCCAGCCGGACCGATACAACATCCACTGGAACGGCGCCCCGGTGGGGGAAGAAGGCCGGACCCTGGTGGAGTTGCTCTTCCTGGTGGGATTCGAAAACAGCAAACTGAGCGACCAGTCCAAAAAGATGATGGCCGACCTCGACGGTCCCCGTCGGGTCAAGGTCTTTGTGAGCCCCAGTTGCCCCTACTGCCCCCAGCAGTCGGTCAACGCCGTCAAGGCCGCCGTGGAGCGGCCGGACCTGGTTTCCCTGGAGATCGTCGACATCCAGGCCAACCCGGCCATCGCCATGGAATACGAGGCCCACAGCGTGCCCCAGACCTTCGCGGACGACGTCCTCATCGGCAAAGGGGCCCAATCCGAGGAGATCTTCATCCAGTCGATGATCAAATACGAAGAGCAGCGGATCTTCATCCCGGACATCGACGCCGCAGAGCTGGAGACCGACCTGGTGATCGTAGGGGGCGGCCCCGCCGGCCTCACCGCCGGGATCTACGCCAAGCGGGCCGGCCTGGAGACGGCCCTGGTGGAAAAAGGGATGCTGGGGGGCCAGGTGGCCACCACGCCGGTGGTGGAAAACTACCCCGGCTTTACCTCCGTCGGGGGAAAGACCCTGGTGGACATCATGGTCAACCACGCCCTGGAATACGTCACCATCTTCCAGGGCGAAGAGGTGGTGGCCATCGAACCGGGCAATGCCCCGGGCGATCCCATCGAAGTGACCACCAGCCGCCGGAAATTCCGGACCCGGGCGGTGCTTCTGGCCACCGGCGCCAACCATCGACACCTGGGCGCGCCCGGCGAGAACCGGTTTTCCGGCCGCGGGGTCAGCTACTGCGCCACCTGCGACGGTCCGTTGTTCAAAGGAAAAAAAGTCCTCATGGCGGGGGGCGGCAACAGCGCCGTGACCGAGGCCCTCTACCTCCATCACATGGGCGCCGACGTGACCCTGGTCCATCGCCGGGACAAACTCCGGGCCCAGGACCATCTCAGCAAAAACCTCTTCGACACGGGCGTTCCCGTGCTCTGGGACACCGAGATCAAGGAAATCCGGGGCCGGGAGCGCGTAACGTCCGTGGTCCTGACCAACAACCAGAGCGGCCAGGTCACGGAAGTCCCGGCCGACGGCGTTTTCATCTCCATCGGATACGACCCGGCCGTGGCGCTGGCCAGGGGGATCGGGGTGGAACTGACCGAGGAAGGGTACATCAAGCGGGACGACCGGCACCGGACCAACATCCCCGGCATCTACTCAGGCGGCGACGTGGAGGGCGGCTACAAACAGATCGTGACGGCGGCCGGCCAGGGGTCCGAAGCGGCCATGGCCATTTTCGAGGACCTGATCAACCCTTACTGGAAAGAGGCGGTGGTTTAGGTGGGTCATTTTTACACACAGGTCCTGGTATGCGGGGCGAGCCCGCCACATCTCCCCATGAAACTCGCGGTCATCTCCGATGTCCACGGCAACCTGACGGCCCTGGAGGCCGTGCTGGCGGATATCGACGCCCTCGGCATCCGGGACATTGTTTCATTAGGCGACATGGTCGGCTACGGCCCTCATTCGGAAGGGGTGGTGCGCCTCTTCCGGGAAAGAGACATCCCGACGGTTCAGGGCAACCACGACCGGGCCATGGCGGAACCCCGCTACCTGAAATGGTTCAACCCCGTAGCCCGGCGGTCCCTGGAGGCGACCCGGCGGATGCTGAGCGGCGAATCCCTCGACTTCATCGGGTCCAGACCCCATTTTCTGACCCGGAACGGATGCCGGTTCGTCCACGGGTTTCCCCCCGATTCCCTGACCACCTATCTCTTCCAGGTCACCGGCGACCGGATCCGGACCGCCTTCGCCGATTTCCCCGAAACCTGCTGCTTTGTGGGCCATACCCACGAATTGACCCTCGTCGACCACGACGGCGTCAATGCCTCGCGGCGTCCCCTCCGGGAGGAAATCGTCCCGCTGCGGCCGGGCCACCGCTACATCGTCAACATCGGCGCCGTGGGCCAGCCCCGGGACCCGGACAACCGGGCCAAATACGGGGTCTACGACGCCGACGCCCGGAGCATCGAGGTTCGGTTCGTGGCCTACGACATCCAGAAAACCGCCCAAGCCATCGTCGACGCCGGCCTGCCCCAATCGCACGCCGACCGGTTGTGGTAGGACCGCTCACCGGGAAACCGACATGAAAACCATCGGAAAATACGAGATCCGGGGGCTGCTGGGCCGGGGCGGAATGGCCCGGATCTATAAGGTCCGGATCCCCGTCATCGGCAAGATCGCGGCCCTCAAGACGCTATCCCCCCATCCCCATCTCCGGAACCTTCTGGGGGATGCGCGCATCCGGGAGAGCTTCGTCTCCGAGGCCGAAACCCTGGCCAGGCTCCGCCATCCCCACATCGTGGAGATCTGGAACTTCGGCAAAACCGGCGACGGGCGTCTTCATTACCTGATGGACTACTATTTCAACAACCTCGGCGTCATGATGGGCGAATCCTACCGGCCCGATTCGCCGTCCCGGATCATCAGTCTGGACAAGGCCATCGACTACACCCGCCAGATCCTGGACGGCCTGGCCTGCCTCCACTACCACGGCATCGTCCACCGGGACATCAAACCCTACAACATCCTCCTGACGGTCTACGACAGCGTGAAGATCTGCGATTTCGGGCTGTCCAAGCTCAGGGGAGAAACCTTCAAGGCGCCGGACAACCTCAAGGTCGGATCGCCCTGGTACGCGGCGCCCGAACAGGAGACAGACCCCGACGGCGTGGACGTCTCCGCCGACCTCTACAGCGTCGGCGTGATGTTTTACCGGATGCTCACCGGCGCCCTGCCCGCCGACCATCCGGAGCGGCCCAGCCGGTTCAACCCGGATCTGGACTGGCAGTGGGACGGATTTCTCCTCAAGTCCATCGCCCCCACCCCCCGCCAGCGGTTCTCCGCCGCCGGCGCCATGATGGGGGAGCTGGACCGCCTGGCCCGGGAATGGAACCGGCGGAAGGAGACCGTCTGCCGGGTCTATCCGGTCAAATCAGAAGCGGAAACCCGCCCCCCGGAGCGGGTCCACCACCGCCATTTTCCCATCAAGGCGCGGCCCAAAGCCGCCGTGGAGGTCTTCGGCGTCGACGAGCTGTGGCGTCCGGAGGTCTGGGTGGAGAACGATTTCCACGACAACGGCGACGGCAGCGTGACCGACAACGCCACCGGCCTGACCTGGCAGCAGTCCGGAACCCCCTACCCCGTCACCTGGCGCGACGCCCACGACTACGTCGACGATCTGAACGGGCGGCGGTTCGCCGGTCGCCGGGACTGGCGGCTGCCCACCATCGACGAACTCATGTCGCTCCTGACCGAAACGCCCCACGGCGAGGACTATTGCCTGGAACCGGTCTTCGACCGGCGGCAAAAACAGCTCTGGAGCTGCGACCGGCAATCCTTCATCGCCGCCTGGTTCGTGAGCGCGGATATGGGATTTGTCTGGTGGCAGGATTTCAGCGCCTTCTGCTGCGTCCGGGCCGTGAGCGACGCACGCCCGTAAGGCCGGAAGGCGCGGACAGGCGCTCAGGAAGGCCGAATTTCAGTACCCGCCTCGCCGGCCACGGCCGCCTCGACGGCCGTCACCGATGTGATCAGGGCCCGCTTTCCCCCGTCCCGGATAAAGGAGACGGCCGCCGTCACCTTGGGTCCCATGGAGCCGGGCGGGAAATGGCCGTCTTCCAGATGGGCTT
>JAABTM010000557.1 GCA_011389855.1 Desulfobacteraceae bacterium | reverse complement strand
AAAAACGAGCCTACAGTGACGACGATCTGAAGTGGGAAAAAGTCCACTACAATCGGTACGGACAGAAGGATCAGTCGTGAACCCGTTCACCGAAAGCCAGATCGCGGCCTTGAGCCGATTCGTCGCCTCCGACCGGTTCACCACCGGCCAGTCGAGCCGGGATCTTCACCGTCACGATATTTCCCACCATGACGGGGTCCTTCCCGCCGGGGTGATATGGCCTGTCGATGCCGACGAAGTCTCACGGATTCTCGCCTGGACCTATGAAAACGACATTCCGGTAACCCCCTGGGGCGCCGGCACCAGCACCGAAGGCAATCCCGTTCCGGCGGTGGGCGGCCTGGTCATGGATCTGACCCGGATGGACCGGATCATCGACATCCGCCCGGAAGACCTCCAGGCCGACGTCCAGCCCGGCGTGCTCCGCAAAACCCTCAACCATGAGGCCGGCCAACACGGCCTCTTTTTCCCGCCCGACCCCGGCGCCGACGCCACCATCGGCGGCATGATCGCCAACAACGCCTCCGGCGTCCGGACCATTAAATACGGCGCCACCAGGGACTACATCCGGCGGCTCACCGTCGTCCTCCCCGGCGGCAAAACCATCCATACCGGCTGCCGGGCCGCCAAATCCTCCTCCGGTTACGACCTCACCCGCCTTTTCGTGGGATCCGAAGGGACCCTCGGCGTCGTGACCGAAGCCACCGTCAAGCTCACCGGACGCCCCACCCACCATCTCGCCGCCACGGTCACGTTCAAAGATCTGGACGCCGCCTCCGAAGCCACGGCGGTGCTCATGGGCGCCGGGCTGGAGCCGGCGGCCCTGGAGCTGCTGCCGGTCCCCCTCATCCGGCTCATGAACCGGGAGAACGCGCTCGGAATCCCCGAAGCGCCGTCACTTTTCTGCGAGTTCCACGGCATCAGCAAGGACGCCCTTATGGAAACCGCCGAGCTGGCCCGGGAGCTGTGCGAGGACTGCGGCGCCACCGGGTTCCGCTCCGGCGTGGAAGCGGCCGGGAGGCAGGAGCTGTGGCGAGCCCGCCACGAGGCATGGGAGACGATCCACCGGGCCCATCCCGGCGAAAAGACCCTCATCGTGGACGCCGCCGTCCCCATCTCCCGCTACCCCGAACTGATCGGCTTTTCCCAGAAGCTGGTGGACGAGGCGGGGGCCGCCGGTTATGTCTTCGGCCACGCCGGCGACGGCAACCTCCACGTGGTCATGGTGGGCGACCCCGCCGACGAGACGGGGTGGGCGGCCCTGGAGCGGATCAACCACCAGATCGTGGAACGGGCCATCCAATTCGGCGGCACCTGCACCGGCGAGCACGGGGTGGGAATCGGAAAGCGGCGGTTCATGGAAATGGAGCACGGCGAGGGGCTCGACCTCATGCGGTCCATCAAGGCCCTCATCGACCCCAAGGGGCTGATGAACCCCGGCAAGATCTTTCCGGATGAAGGCGGCGCGGCGTGATCGATGACAAGCTCAGAAAGCTTTTGGGCGCCGACGGCCCGGCGCCGGCTCCCCTCCCCGACGACCTGCCGGACCGGTTGATCGGAGATTTGCGCTCCGGAACCGACGTGCTGGTCTTCGCTCCGCCGGGATCGGGCAAGACGGCCCTGGCCCGGTCGGTCCTCGGCCGCCTGGACCCGGCGCTCCGGGCCCTGTACGTGAGCCCCCGCCTCACCCCGTTCGCCGCGGCCCGCATGGCCCCGGCCCTGGCCGCCGACGGCCGGCCCCCCGTCTCGGACGCCTTTTCCGGAGGGGAACTCTCCCGGGGCGCGACCCTTCTGCGGCCGGAAGACCTTCGGGGCCGCCCCCCCGTCCACCCCGATCTCCTGATCATAGACGACCTTCAGGAGATGGGCGCCGCGGACGGCGGGCCCGACCTGGAGATCCTTCTTCTCCGCGTGGCCCCGGACGCGCCCGTTCTCTGCCTCTGCGACCCGGTCTCAGACCCCGACGGGGCCGCGGCCTGGCTGGCGGCCGCCCGGTCCCGCCCCTGCCGCGCCGAGGTCCTCGACCTCCCGGAGATGCCCCGGGTCGCCGCCCTGTATACCGCCGACGGCG
>JAABTM010000556.1 GCA_011389855.1 Desulfobacteraceae bacterium | reverse complement strand
GATTTCGACCGGGATTCGACGGCCGTCCTTGGCCACATGGAGCTGCTCGAAGGTCACGCTTTCGCCGCGGATCAGTTTTTCCAGGATGGACGGCGCATCGGTTTCCGATTCCGGGGCGTCGATATCGACAGGCGACAGGGTCAACAGCTCTTCCCGCGAATATCCATACCGTTGGCAGGCGATGTCGTTGACCTCCCAGAAACGGGTCATGGACCCGTCTTCGGCCAGCCCGTGAACGAACAGGGCGTCGGTGATCGCCTCGTAAAGGGTCCGGAACCGGGCCTGGCTTCTTTCGAGTTCCCTTTCCGCCCGCCGGCGATCGTCGATCTGCCGGATGAAGGCCAGCAGGCGGTCCATGTCCAGGGGCTTGGTTTCGTACCCCACGATCTCTTTCCGGAAAACGGCCGAGGCGGCGCTTTCCACCGATGCATACCCGGTGATGACGACATAGTCGGCCTGGATGAGGGACGACAGCCGCTCTTGCACCTGGAGCCCGTCCATGTCCGGCAGGTTGTAATCCAGCAGCACCAGGTCGAAGGATGCCGAGTCGCACCGCTCGATCGCCTCGGCTCCGCTGAGCGCCACCGTCGCCCGGTACCCTTTTTCGTGAAGAATGTCCCGGATGCTGATCGCCAGGTCTTCGTTGTCGTCCACCACCAGAATGTTCAGATCAGTGCTCATTTGTCTTTTGCCTCCTTCCGGGTCCCCGGCAGGGCGAGGGTGAATGCCGCGCCGCCGCCGGGGGCCGATTCGACGGCCAAATCGCCGCCGTGTTTTTCGATGATCATTTTCGCGATGGACAGACCGAAGCCGATGCCGTGAACCTTGGTGCTGAACAGCGGCTGGAATATTTTTTCCATTTCTTCGGGCGGAATGCCGGGCCCGGAGTCCGACACCGTGATGACCGCCCGGTCGGGCGCCGCGGACCGGAGGGTTACCCAGAGGGTTCCGGCGCCGTCCATTGCCTGAATAGCGTTTTGGACGATATTTTTCAAGGCCATCCGGATCTGCCCTCCGTCCACATCGGCCAGAACGTCGTCTTCCGGGTAAGATGTCTCGATCCGGATCGTTTCCGGGAATCGGTCGCCCCGGAGAACCTCGGATACGATCTCCCGAAGATCGAAAACCTGGGTCCGGGGCTTTTCCATCCGGGTCAGGTTGAGCAGGCTTTCGATGATGCCGGTGGCCTTCCGTATGTTGTCGGAGATGATCTGAAGCTGATCGCGGACGTTCCCGCCGTCTTCTCCGAGCTTGATTTTGAGCAAATAGGCGGCGCTGTCGATGGCCGCCAGCGGGTTCCGGATTTCATGGGAGATGCTGCCCGACAGGTTGCCCAGCACGGCCAGCCGCTCTTTCAGGATCAGATCCTCCTGGGCTTTTTCAAGTTCCCGGGTGCGGGCTTCGACCATTTCCTCCAACCGCGCGGAATAATCTTTCAGTTTCGCTTCCGTCGCTTTCCGTTCGGTGATGTCCTGCACCGAACCATACATCTTGACCGGACGGGCCGCATCGTCGAAAATCAACTCGGCGCTGGCTTGGATCACACGAACCGCCCCGTCATCCTGCCGGACAATCCGATGTTCCAGGTGATACGGTTCAATATTTCGCAACGCATTGTCAAAGGCTTTTTCTATTTTTGGAACATCTCCGGGGAAAGCGATGGGCATCAGCTCTTCTATCGGCAGCGTTTTTTGCCCCACCCCATGAATTTTCATCCATCCATCGGAAAGCACCAGACGCCCCGATGGAATATCGTACTCATACCCGCCGATGTCTGACAGCTCCTCCGCCTTCTTGAGAATGGTCTGGCTTTTTTTGAGTTCTTCTTCCGCCCATTTTCGCTCATGTATTTCGGCGGTCAATTTCCGATTCCACCATAAAGAAACGCCCAGCAGGATTCCGAAGACGATCACGATGCCGGCGATCCACCGCCACACATGGGTCCAGTCGACGTAACGTTCGTAGCGCACGGGCACCCATTTCCGAAAAATGGCGTCCATTTCCCGGCGGGTCACCGTGGAAATGGCCTTGTCGAGGATGCCGACGAGTTCCGGCCAGTCATTTCGAACGCCGAACT
>JAABTM010000263.1 GCA_011389855.1 Desulfobacteraceae bacterium | reverse complement strand
GGCGCCGTCGCGGCGAATGAAAAGGCAGATGGTGGATACTGGTCGGCGAACAGAGCGAATCCCTTGCCGCGCCCCGGACTTGAAATGTCGTTGTTTTTGCCCAAAATCCAATTACAACTCATAAGGCAATTTTTTATGCAACGTGATCCGTTTCTGATGGATCGAAATATAGCCTTCGTTGGTCATATCCTTCAGTACCCGGCTCACCATCTCCCTGGAGGCGCCCACCATGTTGGCGATCTCCTGGTGCGTCATTTTATCCGTGATCACGACCTCCTCCTCGCGAGGCGTACCGGCAATCTGGGTGAGAAGCCGGGCGACCCGTCCATATACGTCCATCAGGGCCAGGCTTTCGATTCGCTTGTTGGCCTCCCGGAGTCGTTTTTGAAGACCTTTTAAGAGGTTCAACATAATGCCCGGGTTGGCATTGAGCAGCCTTTCGAACTCCCTTTTGGAAATAATCAGCAACTTTGACCGCTCTTTGGTCATCACATAGGCACAGCGGGGTTCGCCATCCAACAGGGCCATCTCGCCGAAATATTCGCCCGGCCCTAAAACCGATAAAATAACTTCTCTGCCTTCTTCGTCGTTTATTCCGACGTTCACCTTTCCCTTTTCAACCACATAAAATGAGTCTGAAGGATCGCCCTCGCTGAAAAGATAAACATTTTTAGGATATATCTTGACAATAAGCGCTTTTCTCAACATTTCGATTTGACCTTCTTCAAGCCCTGAGAATAAGGGGATATTTTTTAGCATTATCATACTCCTTGCCGGTCGCTCGGTCTGTATAAATTACGAAAATTCAACTGACGTTATCCATCCCCGGGGCGGTCCGCGCCCCTTTTTGGCGATCGATTATACCAGAGAAGGGTTCCCGATGCCAGCGCGCCGGACCGCAACGGAACCCTTGACGCGACGGCCGCTTTGGGAATATTCTGTGCCCATGAATCCCATCAACCGGACGACCCGACCCCCAACACCCAAGAATAGAAAGACCCGCGGATGATTCTTTATGCCATTTTTTGTTTGATCGGATTCGCCATGCTCTACTACGGGGCCGAATGGCTGGTAAAGGGCTCCTCCAGCCTGGCCCGGAGCCTGGGCATCACGCCCATCGTCATCGGGCTCACGGTGGTGGCCTTCGGCACATCGGCGCCCGAACTGGTGGTCAGCGTGGTCTCGTCCCTGAAGGACAAAAGCATGATCGCGGTGGGGAACGTGGTGGGCAGCAACATCTGCAACATCGCCCTGGTGCTGGGCATGTCCGCCGCGCTCCAGCCCATCACCGGCCACGGGTCGGTCGTCCGGCGGGACATCCCCATCATGCTGGGCATTTCGCTCTACCTGCTGCTGCTTTCGTTTAACTCAACCCTGGGCCGGTTCGAGGGGTTCACGCTGTTCGCCGGGGTGATCCTGTACATCGTCATGAACTACCGTATGACCCGACATGAGTCGAAAGCCGAATTTGACGAGGACCTGGCCGAGATCGCCGCCGAACTGGAGGAGATCGGATATGTCGATTCCCGCCCGAAACAGATCGGGTTGATCCTCATCGGCACTTTATTGGTGGTTAGCGGGGCCGAGGTCGTGGTGGATTCGGCGGTCGTCATCATGCGGCAGCTTGGGGTGGGGGAGAAATTCATCGGCCTGACCATCGTCGCCTTCGGCACATCCCTTCCCGAACTGGCCACGTCGGTGGTGGCCGCCATGCGAAAGGAGATGGACATCAGCATCGGGAACCTGGTGGGCAGCAACGTTTTCAACATCCTGAGCGTGCTGGGGGTCGCCGCCCTGGTTCGGCCCATTCACATTCCGGGCGGTTTCTGGGAGAGCGGGCTCTGGTTCGACTACCTCGTGATGCTGGTGGTCAGCGCCCTGCCATGGGCGATGATGCGGAAGGATTTGACGGTCAGCCGCAACAATGGTCTGGTGTTGCTGGCCTGCTATGCCGGGTACTTGATCTATCTCATCGCCGGGGCGTGAAACGGGGAGCCGCGGAATCCCGATGATCCCGGCGGCTTCCCTTCCGGAGCCCTTCGGAAAGCGGCGCGTTACGCCTTGCCGAAGGACCGCTGGAACAGATCCTCTATGGCCGTTTTTCCCTCCTCGCTCAGGTTCCGGGTGCCGGTTCCCACGAAGGTCCGGTCGGCGATGACGGGCGTGTCCTCGACCCAGCCATTGTCCTTCCATACAAACCAGCCTTTCCGGTCCTGATCGTAGACGCTGACGGGGCGGTTGAACAGCTTGGCCAGTTCCACGCCCCAGCCGGTGCCGCCCTTGACCGTGTCGTCGGGCTGAATCCAGCCGACGGCGAAGACGTGGTAGCCGTTGTTGACCATGTGAAAGATGGACTGGATCACCTTCCGGATTTTGTCGGCCTTGGAATAGCCGCGGCCCATGCGCTTGGAGACGATTTCCATGCTGATGTCGCCTTTTTTCAGCTCTTCCGGGGTCAATGTCTTGAGATTGACCTCCCGGGCCACCTTGTGGCCGTCGAAGGTGAAATTGATCTCCTCTAATCCCCATTTTTGGGCGTTTTCTCCGAATTCGGCCTCGGCGCCCTGGTGGCCGCCGCTGTAAAGCGTGTACTGTGACGGTTCCGTCATTTGATGTGTACTCCTTGCACAAAAGATAAAATGGATTGAAACAAAACATCGCCCTGCCGGTCCGGGGCAGGGCGATTTGGGTAGGATAATGCATCCTGTGCGGGATGCAAGTCCTGAAGGTTCATTTTTACTCAACCTGTCCGAAACCGGACACTCTCCTGGATTTCCATTGACCCGGATTATACCGGATGGTATATTCCCAACCCATGGCCGACGAATCCCTCACCAAGGCGGAGCGCACCCGCCGGTTCATCATCGAAAAAGCGGCGCCCATCTTCAATAAAAAAGGATACGCCGGAACGTCCCTGTCCGACCTCGCCGAAGCCAGCGGACTGACCAAGGGCGCCATCTACGGCAATTTCAAGGACAAGGACGAGGTGGCCGTCTGCGCCTTCCGGTACAACCTCGATTTCATCCGGTCGTTCCTCCGGCAAGAGATGGACGGCGTCGAAAACCACGTGGAAAAGCTGCTCGTCTATCCCCGAACCTTCCGGAAGATGTACAGGCCCCTGCTGGAGAACGGCGGCTGCCCGATCCTCAACACGGTGACCGAGGCCGACGACACCCATCCGACCCTCCACCGGCTGGCCGTGGAGGCCATCGATGTCTGGCGGGACCGGATGGTCGGCCTCATCGACGCCGGCAAAAGGGCGGGGGAGATCGCCGCCGGGACCGATGGACGGGCCGCGGCCGAGATCGTCATCTCCCTCCTGGAAGGCGGCACGCTCCTGGCCAAGGCCACCGGCGATGAAAGCTACCTGCTGAACGCCGTGAATCAGACGGAGACATTGATCGAATCCATAGCTCATGACCAAAAACCACATGGGGCTCCGCCTCACCTTGAACCGGGGAGAAGATATGAGCGAATACCAGTTTTACAGAGTCGAGAAAAAACCGCCCGTCGCCTGGGTCTATCTCAACCGACCTGAAAAGAAAAACGCCATGAACCCGCCGGCCTGGAGCGAGCCGCCGGCGATCTTCGCGGATCTTTCCGCCGACCCGGAGATCCGGGTTGTCGTTCTGGCCGGCAAGGGGGCCTGTTTTTCCGCCGGCATCGATCTGATGGGGATGACCTCGGAACTGTCGGAGTTGATGGACGAACAGCAAAAGGGCGGCGTCAAATGGCGGTTTCTGCCCAAGCTCCACAAACTGCAGAAGGCGGTTTCCTGCATCGAGGATTGCCGGAAGCCGGTGATCGCGGCCATCCACGGTCATTGCGTGGGGGCCGGCCTCGACATGGCCACGGCCTGCGACATCCGCCTGTGCGCCGAGGACGCGGTCTTCTCCCTCCGGGAAGCGGCCGTGGGATTCGTGGCCGACGTGGGCGTGCTCCAGCGCATCCCCCGGATCGTGGGGCAGGGCGTCGCCCGGGAACTGGCCTTTACCGCGAAAGATTTCGACGCGGCCCGGGCAAGGGAGATCCTGCTGGTCAACGCGGTCTATCCCACGGCGGACGATGTGTTCAAGGCGGCCGAAAAGATGGCGGAGGAGATCGCCGCCAACTCGCCCCTGGCGGTCCAGGCGTCCAAGGACGTACTCAATTTCAGCATGGACAATTCCGTGGCCGACAGTCTGAAATACGTGGCGGCGGTATCGTCCAACATCATTCCGTCGGACGACCTCATGGAGGCCATGACCGCCTTCATGGAGAAACGGAAACCGAAGTTCACCGGAAAGTAGCCCCATGTCCCCACACCGCGTCGCCATCGTAAAGTACGAAGAACCGCTCACCTCGGTCCGCCGGGCCGTCGATCTTTCCGGCGGGCTGGACGACCTCCGGGCCGGGCGCCGGGTTTTCATCAAGCCCAATATCGTCTTCTGGACGAAAGCCGTCCCGTTTCCCAAATGGGGCGTCATCACCACCACCCGGGTCGTCGAGGACATGGTCATTATCCTCAAGGAACGCGGAATCGACGACATCACCATCGGCGAGGGCATCGTGACCCGTTCGCCCAAAGACAGGGAGACGCCGGCCCACGCCTTCAACAGCCTGGGATACGACGCCCTCCGGGACCGGTGCGGCGTGAAGGTGGTGAACGTGATGGACCGCCCTTTCCGGAAAGTGGATCTGGGCGACGGCGTCGAACTCGGCTTCAACGTCGACATTCTGGACAGCGACTTCGTGATCGACTTGCCGGTGCTCAAATGTCATTCCCAGACCGTGGTGAGCCTGGGGATCAAGAACCTGAAGGGGACCATCGACATCCCCTCCCGGAAAAAATGCCACAACGCCGATCCGGAAAAGGACCTCAACTTCATGGCGGCCCGGCTGGCCGACCGGATGCCGCCCATCTTCACCCTCATCGACGGCATCTACTCCAACGAACGGGGTCCGGGCTTCGACGGCAAACTGCGCCGGACCGACCTGCTGGTCGCGTCGGCCGACGTGCTTTCCGCCGATCTGGCGGGCGCCCGGCTGCTGGGGCATGATCCGGCGACTGTGCCCCACCTGGCCCATGCCGCCGCCAACCGGAACCGGCCCGCGGACCTGTCGGATGTCGAGGCGGTCGGCGAACGGATCGCGGATGTCGCCTCGCCCCACGCCCATGACCACGCCTACGCTCAAGCAGAAGACGGGTCCTGGCTGCCGGCGCCCATGGTAAAGGACGGCATCCGGGGCATTTCCTATCCCAAATACGATTTGAGCATGTGTACATACTGCTCGTTTTTGAACGGCCTGGCCCTGGCCGCCATCCGGTTCGCCTGGAAGGGAGAGCCCTGGGACAAGGTGGAGGTGCTTACCGGCAAATCCATGCGTCCCACGCCGGGCATGAACAAGACGATCCTGCTGGGAAAATGCATGGTCGCCGCCAACAAGGACCACCCGGACATCCGGGAGACCATCCCCGTTAAGGGCTGCCCGCCGAAACCCGAAGACATGATCAAAGCCTTCCACCGGGCCGGGGTCATGGTGGACCCGGCGCTGTTCGAGGCCATGGACCAGATGCCGGGGTTCTACATGGAAAGGTACAAGGGGCGGCCGGAATTCGATGAGGGGTTTTTCAAAGCCATTGCCGCGCGGGAGTGAACTCCCACGCTACTATGTGTCGTCCCTACGGGACTGAAATTTCAAAAAAAATGTCCTGTAGGGACATCATAAAATACGGTTGAGACAGAAGCTCACCCCAACAACCCCTGCTTATAATTCTCATCCCGATCCTTGAGCGTCAGAAACCCTTTTGGCAGCGGACTTTCGAACTCCTGGAAATGGCCGGTGAAAGGGTGGGTGAAGCCCAGGTAGGATGCGTGGAGGCGGATGCGGCGGATCACCGAATCGTCGGCGCCGTAGCGCCGGTCGCCCACGATGGCGCATCCCATCTCGGACAGGTGGACGCGGATCTGGTTTTTCCGGCCTGTGTCGGTCCGGATTTCAAGAAGCGTGTGGGCGGGCAGCTTTTTCACGATGCGATAGTGGGTCACCGCCAGCTTCGCGCCCTTGGGCTTGTCCACCGAATAGACCCGCCGGTCGACGCCCTCCTTGAGCCAGGTCTGGATCGTCCCTTCACCCGACGCGGGCACGCCTTCCACCAGGGCCAGGTATCGTTTTTTCGTGTCGTTCCAGCCCGCTTTGAGCGCTTCCTGGGCCTTGCCGTGCTTGGCGAAGAGGATCAGCCCGGAGACCTCCCGGTCGAGCCGGTGGACTACGCAGAGCCGCTGCCGGCCTTCGGACCGCTTTTTGACGAAATCCCGCAGCACCCGGTAGAGCGAGGTCCCGCCGGACCCTTTCTCGCCGTAGGTCAAGATGCCGGCGGGCTTTTCCGTCACCAGGATGTGATCGTCTTCGTAAAGGAGCGGAAGCGGCGGTTTGACCGATTTTTTAATGCCGGTTTTCTTCAGGTATTCGATGGTCTGTCCGGCTTTGATTTGGGCGTCCGGGCGGTCGGCGGGCGCGCCGTCAAGCCGGATCATGCCGTATTTGAGCATCTTCCGGATGCGCGTTTTGGAGTCGATCCCCAATGATTCCTGTAAAACATCGAGAAGGGGGCCGCTCTGTTTGGCCGTGGTTTTCATGGAACTAACATCCTGCTGTTTATGAGATAAATAGTCGAAAATTCCAACAAAGTCCGATCATCGCAGAAGCGCGGGCCCATGTCAAAACCCTTTTTGAAGCGGGATGGGGAAATCGGCCCAGCGCCGCCGGCGTTTTCGAGATCCACGATAGAATTCTATTCGTTATGGAGAATTTTTTGCCATCGGGATGAAAAAGGAGTAAAATCGAACTCGATATCCATGGAGATAACAGATCAACCCATTTGATCACAGCCAACCCAAAAAAGGAGGAAAAACATGAGAGTCCGCATCACCGAACAGTGCATGGGCGACCGCAACTGCCACAAACTGTGCCCCGAGGTCTTCGGATACAGCGAGGATCAGCTCGAGGCCATCGTCAAGGTCAACCCGATTCCGGAAAAATATGAGGACGTCGCCCGCCAGGCGGCGGAAGAATGCGGCGCGGACGCCATAATTATCGAAGAGGACTGATTCGACCGATCCATCCTGGAAATCCGGGGCCCGACCCGATGCAGGGCCCCGGCGGTCCTCCGCGATTGTTCCCGCCCCAAGATGCTCCAAATTTCATTTTTTCCGTTTTACGAATGAATTCAAA
>JAABTM010000262.1 GCA_011389855.1 Desulfobacteraceae bacterium | reverse complement strand
TCGCCCACGAAAAACTGATCGCGCCGTCTCGGCACATCCCCATCGTGGGAAACCCCACGGCCCTGTCATGCCTGATCAATCACCTGTTCCACGAACTGGCGGCGAGACGGACGGAGGAATTCAAGGCCCACCAGGAGCGGCTGGAAATGTCGTACCGGGAGAATGATATTTTGTTTAATATCGAGAAGGGGAGGGGGCAATGATAAATGCATAATCTTATGGCGTTGCCTTTTATTACGCAAATTCACACGACGCTCTTCCGATCTGTAAACCCCCTGCTGACTTCCGCATGGCGATGGGCTGGAGCGGACAGCCATGCGGATCTCCCGAATTGAAAAGACGCTTGCGAGCTAAGAGCAAACTTCGGAAAGAGTGGTGAAGGAAATGCTGTTAGAGGAAAAAAACAAAATCAACCCTGAAGAATATCTGGCTTCGGAAAGGGAATCCGAAATCAGAAACGAATATTTTGACGGCGAGATTTTTGCGATGGCGGGCGCAAGCCGTGAACACAATCAGATATCAGCCAATATTGTCAGAGTTCTGGGAAATCAGTTTGTTGAAAAGCCATGCAGTGTTTTTTCGAGCGACATGAAGGTGAAAATTAAGGAAATCGAAAAATATACCTATCCGGATATGGTTGTGGTCTGCGAAGAAGAGGCGTTCGAAGACGAAAACAACGATGTTCTCTTAAACCCGATAGTAATCATAGAGATTCTTTCCGACTCCACGGAAGCATACGACAGAGGTGAAAAATTCGCACATTATCAGCTTCTGAATTCATTTAAAGAATACATACTGGTCTCACAATATCTATGCCGTATCGAAAAATTCACACGCCAGGATGATGAAACATGGATATATTCAAAATATCAGAGTGCTGAGCATGTCGTGAAAATCGAAGCTGTAAATTGTGTACTCCCGGTTTCCGAAATATACAGAAAAGTCAGTTTCGATGAACACCGTCTGAAACGTAATCGTTTGAAAATAAAAAATGCGGATACAAAAACAACACCATGATACCGCTGACTTTTGCGATAAAAAGGAGATGGCCGCGGCGCTGTTTTCGGTATTCAATTCCTGAACGAAACGGCGGATATTAACAATTATTCATTATAGGAGGAAAATATTTTAAAATGATCGACAACCAAAAAAAAGCAAAGGCATTAATGAAAAAGATGAAAGACCATCTTCCCATTCAATTTTATTCAACCAAGAGACTCTCGATCGCCGTGCGCAATGAGTACAACATCAAAATTTAAGCCTAACAAAAAACTGATGGCGATCGATGTGATGTACATGGGAGACGCCGGCGGCATTATGTGTTCAATTGAGCACAAAGAAGCTGTGGTTTTTTCATCAATAACCTCCCTGCGCATTCCTAACAAACATCCACTCGGCCCGGAAATTCGGGAATATCAAACTGAACGGATCCAAAAACTGGCATTACAAAACACATAGATCGCAGGATATTATGATAAAACAGCAACCGATCAAGAATGGTTCGCGGATGTCTTGCTTGTCGGAGGGTTGATGGTCAAAAAAATATTCATGATGTCGATTGTCCTGCTTGCAGCGGCAATGGCCGATGCTCGGGAACAACAACCCGAAGTCGCCCTTCGGGATACGGAAACCGTCCGGCTGACGCCCGAAGAACAGGCGTGGCTGAAGGCTCATCCCACGGTCCGCATCCATGCCCCGGACGGATTCCCGCCGGATCTGTTCTGGAAGGACGGCCGGTTTCAGGGGATACTGCGGGAATACGCGGAACTTATCTCCCGGCGCACCGGCATCATCTTTGAATACGTCAAGATTCCCAATGATCGGGCCGATGAAAAATTGAAAACCCACGACATTGACGTCCTTTATACCTTTGAAATTCCGGGTCGCCGAAAAGAAATGCTTTTCACCGATCCGTTTGTAAACGTCGGATGGGTGATCGTGAGCCGGAGCGATACGCCGCTTTTAGGGTATATCGGCCGGCTGAAAGGGCATACGGTTGCCGTGGTAAGAGGGATGCGAATTTATAACCGGATTCTGAAAGACTATCCTGAGATTAAATGGCATATGGTGTCATCGCCTCCGGAGGGGATCAGATCGGTGGCTGCCGGAAAAGCCGATGCCTTCATCAATACCCCGGCAAGCACCGCATATTTCATGAGGCACGAGGCCATTCCCTATCTCAGGATCGATCTGCTGACCGAATATCCGGCGGAACCCCTGATGTACGGTATCCGCAAAGACTGGCCCGAACTGGTCGGCATCATGAACAAAGGCATCGCCACCATCACTCAGGATGACCGGAACGCCACATTTGATAAGTGGGTTCCCCTGCAAATTAAACAAGGGCCGGACTGGGCTCTGATCTGGAAATGGGCCGGGGGCGTCGGCAGCGTTCTACTGCTGATTTTAGGCATTACGCTGTACTGGAACCGGCGGCTTGCAAGAGAAATTCAATATCGCAGACAAACGGAAACATCCCTGGACGAAAGCCGGGAAAAATTCCGCCTGGCGTTTGAGAACGCCAGCGTCGGAATGTGCATGATCGCCCCGGACGGACGATTCATAGAGGTCAATCCCATGATGTCTTCCATTTTCGGATACACACAGGCCGAGCTGGAGCAGATGACGGTCAACGACATCGCACACCCGAATTATCAGTCAGTATCTCCGAAATTTATTGAAAAAGCCGTTTCAGGCAGCGAGTCCAAAGGGACGTTTGAAAAACTCTACCTTCACAAAACCGGTAAAACCGTCTGGGGGCAGGTTACCAGTTCACTGGTCCGCAATCCCGAGGGCGCTCCTGTGTACTTTATTTCCCATGTTCAGGATATCACCGACCGAAAACAGGCTGAAGAATACCATCGCCGGAATGAAGCCCGGCTCGAAAGTCTTCTGAGGATCTCCCAGTACCGGGCGGACAGCACAAAAGACCTGTTGAATTATGCCCTTGAAGAGGCCATCCGGCTGACGGACAGCAAGATCGGATACATCTACTATTACAATGAAGACAGAAGAGAATTCATCCTGAATACCTGGTCGAAAGAGGTCATGGAGGAATGTACCGTTGAAAATCCCCCGATCCGTCATCATCTCGATAAAACCGGCCTGTGGGGCGAGGTCGTAAGGCAGCGGAAACCCATTGTCATCAATGATTTTCAGTCTCCGAATCCTTTGAAAAAAGGCTGTCCCGAAGGCCACGCCGCTTTATATAAATACCTTACGGTCCCGGTCATTATCGAGGAGAAAATTGTGGCCGTCGCCGGCGTTGCAAACAGACCTTCCGATTATGACGATTCGGATGCCCGTCAACTGATTCTGTTGATGGATTCCGTATGGAATATCGCGGATCGCAAAAGAGCGGAGGAAGAATTAATCATGGCGAAAGAGGCGGCGGAGGCGGCCACGCGCGCCAAGTCGGAATTTCTCGCCAATATGAGCCATGAGATCCGCACCCCCATGAACGTGATTACCGGCATGAGCCGCCTGCTCCTGGAGGCGAATCCGCCCGCCGAGCAGGGGGAATACATGGAGATGATTTCCCATTCCTCTGAAATATTGCTGTCTCTTATCGAGGATATTCTGGACTTTTCTAAAATCGAGGCCGGAAAAATTGAACTGGAATCCTTGGACTTTGATCTAAAAAAACTTATTGAAAAAATCATCAATATACTGAGAATTAAGACCGATGAAAAAGGACTTGTCCTGAGAACCTGTTTTTCGCCCGATGTGCCCCGATTCCTGAAGGGCGACCCAAACCGCCTGCGTCAGGTCATCCTCAATCTGGTGAACAATGCCGTCAAATTTACGGAAAAAGGGGAATTGAACGTATCGGTCGAAACCGGCCCGGCTGAATTTGCCGCGGATAATTCGACAATTGCCCTTGAGTTCAGCATAAGCGACACGGGCATCGGCATTCCGGAGGACCGGCTGAAACGCCTGTTTCAACCGTTTTCCCAGGCGGACTCCTCCACCACGAGAAAATACGGCGGCACGGGGCTTGGGTTGACCATCTCAAAATACTTTGTGGAGTTAATGGGCGGACGGATTTCCGTTGACAGTCAACCCGGAAAGGGCTCGACATTCCGATTCACCGCGCGGTTCGAGAAAGGGAAAAAAATCCCGGAACCCGTGGGTGATGAAAAAATGATGGTCTCAAGTTCCGAGATTGCCGGGTTGCGCGTGTTGCTGGCCGAGGATAACGAGTTCAATCAGAAAATGTTGCTCATTATGTTAAAGAATATGGGAATCAGCGCGGATGTGGTTTGCAATGGAATCGAGGCCGTCGAGGCCGTTAAGCGCGGGCCGTACCATCTGATTCTGATGGATGTGCAGATGCCGGGAATGGACGGCCTCGATGCCGCTCGCATGATCCGGGACCCCGGGTCGGGGGCCTTGAACCCCGATGTTTTCATTGCGGCCATCACCGCCAATGTGACAAAAGAAGATCGTGAAAAATGCTTCGAGGCCGGAATGAACGCTTATCTTTCAAAACCATTTGACCGAAGAGAATTGATATTGGTGATTGAAGACATAATGAGGGACGGGCCGGCGGATATGGCCATCATCGAGAAGCCATCAGACGCAAGCGACGGGTCGATTCAACAAAAATCATCCACCGTTGATATTTTTGACAGGGAAGCGTTTTATAACCGGTTCGGCGATGAAAATTTCTGCGATTTCTTTCTCATGCAATTCCTGGAACAATTCTCCGGAGAAATGGAAAAATTAAAAAAGGCCCTCGGTCAAAACGACGCCGGAGAGATATCTCTATATGGTCATTCCATCAAGGGGATGAGTGCGAACATCTCGGCGGGAAAACTCCGTGACACAGCGTATCAAATTGAAATAGCCGGTAAAAACAGCAACATACCCCTAGCTACGATACTGACGGATGACCTTGAGAAGCACTTTGAGGAATTTAAGTCGGCGGTGTCGATTTGAAAAAGCACTAGACGAGGTTTTTATGTATCTGGCAAGGAAACGAAAAAAAGGCGTGCTCCACTACGCCATCCGCGAAACCTACAGCGACGGCGACTGCCTCCGCAGCCGCCACCTGTTCGATCTGGGCGCGGCGCCCTGGCGCTACGTGGTCTACCCCGGCGGCAACGCCTACTATGTTCACGAAGAGGTCGAAGACGCGGTCCGATCCCTGGATCCCGAGGGACCTGTCTACGAGCAGTTGGAACGGATCTTCTGGGTCTTTCTGAAGCCCGACATCCGCCACGCCGTGGAACATTTCAGACGACGGGAGACCGAAACCCGGAAGCGGCGGACCGCCGGTCCAAAAGCCGACGGCCGCGATTTCCACCTTTTCGACAAGCGCCGGGTGCATTTTCTGCGCTTCGGCCAAATGGACCAGGGGCGAATCAACGGCGTTTCGCCCAGGCTTTTCAAGGCGCTCCACCACAAGTCCCGGGACGAGATCGAACAGTATTTCCTGGAAAGCGAGGGGATTTTAAAGCCCCACGAACGGAAGGCCTACATCTACGTCATCTTCGACATCCAGCGATTTTTCACGGAGCTGATCGCAAAGGAGATGCCCCAGGGGCTCGATCCGACGCTGGTGGACGAGCGGTTCCTGGAAGAGATCTGCCGCCTCGACGCGGACGACCGCTTCTGGGCCGGCATGGAGCGGAAGCAGCGCGACCGGCTTCACGATTACCTCGTCCGGTACGTGATCATGTATTTCGACAACGATTACGGAAAGAGCCCCTGGCTGGCGGACTACATCCGACAGTTCATGGACAGCCGGCGGCGGTTCACCCCGCCCCCGATCCGTTCCACGGTGACCGTCTCCGAAGCCGTGACCGTCTTCGGTATCGAGCGGGACGAACTCCAGGCCATGAGCCGGCGGTCCCTCGCCCGCCTCTACCGGAAAAAGGCCCGGGAGTTCCACCCCGACGGCGGCGGCGACAGCAAACTGTTCATCAAACTGACCGATGCCTACCATGCGATGCTGAGGCGGAAAGGATAGGGCGAGGACGCCCCTCAACCCATGACCCCCGCTTCCACAGGTCGCCGGCGCCGGCGTGCGGCGACGCTTTTTCTTCTTCTGATCCTGCTGGCCGCCGGGCTTCTGATTTACCTCAAAACCGCCCCGCCGCCGCTGGACTTTCTGAAGGAAACCCTGGAGACCCGGGTGGCCCGGTCCTTTCCCGGGGTCCGAATCCAGATCGGCGCCATCCGGATGGACTGGCCGTTCTGGCGGATCGATCCCCGGATCCGGTTGACCGGTCTGGTGGTTTCCGATCCGGACCGGCCGGCGGCGCCCGTTGCCGGCTGCGATCATGCCGACCTCACCCTTTCCATCGCCGATCTGTTGAAGCGACGCATTGTCCCCAAACGGATCACCCTCATCCGTCCCCATCTCGATCTGTCGGCGGTGGACGATCCGGCGGCCTGGACCCCGTCTCCGTCGGGCCGGGGAAGCCTCCCCTTCCAAACCCTCCGGATCGAAGACGGCCTCTTTCTGCCCAAGCGCGACGGCGATGCCGCCATTTCGATTCCCGAAGCGCGAATGGATATCGCCCCCACCGGGATGCGGCTGACCCTGAGCGCGACCCGGTCGGGGAAGACGTTGGATGTGGATGCGCGGCGGCGACGGACCGACGCCGGAGCGTCGCGGTGGGATGTCGCCTTCGTGGGGCTCCGGCCGGCGATGCTGTCGGCCCTGAGCGATGGGTTCACTCCCCTGGCGGGTATCCGCCTGCCGTTTAAGGGCCGGCTTCTCGCCCGCCAGAACGCCGACGGCGTCCCGACCCGGTTCAGCCTCACGCTCGACGGCGCCGCCGGCCGCCTCTCCTATCCCTGGCTGGAGAGGGATCTGCCGGTGCGAAACCTGTCGGCGGAGATGACCTGGGCCGCCCCCGGTCCCCTCTTCCTGGAAACCTGCACCCTCGGTTTCGATGAACCGTCCTTCCACGCCGCCGGCCCCATCGCCTGGGACGACGGGTCGCCGACCCTGGCCCTGACCCTTCGGGCCGAAGACATCGACATCGCCGACCTTTCCAGTTACTGGCCGCCGCCGGCCGAACCGGAAGTCCGCCAGTGGCACGTGGACCATTTCATCTCCGGCCGCGCCGCCAGGGCCGAAGCAGAGGTGTGGCTCACGCCGGACGACTTCCGGCAATGCCGGATCCCCTGCGACGCGCTTTCCGCGACGGTCGATTTTTCAGACCTCGTACTCGATTATTTCCCGCCCATGCCCCGGCTCAGGGGGGCGTCGGGTC
>JAABTM010000261.1 GCA_011389855.1 Desulfobacteraceae bacterium | reverse complement strand
TGAAGCCGCCGTTTTTGCTTCTCGATTTTGACCAGATAATTTTGGGCCAGATTGCGCATCTCCGGCGGCGGGTTTTTAGCCAACAGCGCGTCGAACTCGGCTTTGGCCTCGTTGTAGTCCCGGCAGTTGTAATAAGCGATGCCCAGTTCCATGCGGGCCCGGTGCATGTCCGGCCGCCGGGATAAAACCGCCTCCAGGTTTTCGACGGCCGCGTCGCATTCCCCGCTCCGCCCGGCGCTGGCGCCGGTCCAGAACAAAAGGTCCAGGGTGTCGTCTCCGTCCATCAACCCCTGGAAGATCGGCAACGCCCGCGCGTAATCGCCGTCGTAAAACAGTTGCAGGGCCCGGCCCAGGTCCTGATCGGGACCGGTCGCCGCCGGGGCCGGCGCCGCGGCGGTCGCCGCCCAGACCGCCGCCAGCAACGCCGCCGTCTTGCCCATTTGCTTCAGCCAACGATGCGTTCGATTCATTTTTCCTCCTTTTGTCGGTTAGAGTTGCATCTTTGCCGTTGTCATCCTGTTATGATCCACCCAACGCGCCGCACTCCACCAGATTGATCTCCACCCGCCGGTCCACCGCGTCCCGTTCGTCGTCCGTGCCCGATCCCACGATGTTTTCCCGGAACCCTTTGCCGATGGCTTCCGACCGCGATTTAACGGAAGGGAAGCTCGCTTTCAGCAGGTTCCGGATCCTTTCGGCCCGCATCAGGGAGAGTTTGTCGTTCCACTCGGCCGACCCGCTTCGGCTGCAATGACCCACGATTTGAATGCAGTGGTCGGTCCCCTGGAAATAGCGGCCGATCTGGCGAAGCCACAGGTCGTACTGGTCCCGGATCGCCGGATCCCGGGGGAAATCGGCGGAATTGACGTCGAAGAGAAATTTGACGGTCAGCCGGCCGTACCGTTCGACGCTCAGTTCCACGATCCGGGCAAAGGCCCTTTCGGCGGCGTCGGCGCGGTCCAGCTTCCGGTTGGCCATGTAGAGCCCGGCGTAGGTCTGGAGGGTCCGTCCCTGGGGGCGGGACTCGGCCTCCTGGAAGAGGGTCAGGGCGGTTTTGTAGTCGCCGTCTTCATAGGCGGAGGCCGCTTCGGTCAAAAGTGCCCGGGTCGTCAGGTCGGCCTGGCGCAAACCGATGCCGCCGATGGGCATGTCTTTTTTCGCGGCGCCCCGGAAATAAAAAGGGTTGTCCCGGTAGATGGCGGTGGGGGCGTAGTTGAGGTTTCGGTCCGAAATCCAGGATTCGTCGGTTCCGAGGACCCGGATCTCCTTCAGGTTTCTCACCTCGGCCCTGATTCGGTAATACCGGTCCGACGACTCGCCGCCGGGGGAAACGGGGGCCAGCCGGATGACCCCCGAAATCAGGTAGGCGGCGTCTTTCAGGGTGTCGGTGGTCAACCGTTCCAGGCGGATGCCGGGGTATCGTTTTTGGGCCTCGTCTTTCATGATCCGTTCGATGCGCCGGCTGACCCGGGGGACCTCGGCGCTTTCCGCGTCGGTGAAGGGTTCCACCGCCGCCAGAATGGATCCGGCCGCGCCGCCCCGGTCGGAATCGACCCGGTCGAGCAGGGTCCGGGTCAGGGACCGGACGGCCGGTTCGAAGGGCTTGGGCTCGGGCGGGGCGGGTTCGGGCGCCGGCGCCGGCCCGGCGCAGGCGCAGAAAATGAAGATGCTGGAAAGCAGAACAAAAACCAGGGATCGTCGGTCGATTAGGGTCGTCATGGTCATGGCCTCCTTAGAATGCTTGTTCATCGGAAAACTCTTCACCGGGAAACTCATCCCCGGGAAGCTCCTCTTCCGTCGGCGCCAGGGCGGCGTCCACCCGTTCCGGGGCGAAATCGATCACCTCCAACTGGTATGCGTCGGCGGACATGCCGTCCAGTCGCATGGCCAGTTCTTCGCTCATCCCTCTGAAACGCAGGTCGAGAAGAAGAAGGCCGCTTTGCTTGTTCCACCCCTCTTTTTTCACGCTGACCATATCGTCCACCGCCTCGATGGCCTCGATGACGACCTTGTACTGCTGGAAGTCCCCGACGCCCGAGATTTTGAGCTTCAACGGCGCTCCGTTGTTGAGAAAATCCTGGAAGGAGTCGGTGATGGCGTCCACCAGATAGTCGTCCGCCGCTTTCTGGGAGGCCTGGCGCAGGGCCCGGGACGCGCCGGTGAGGGCCGACGCATGGGCCACGGCGGCGCTTTTGACCACCGACCCCAGGATCAGGCCGGTCTGGGTCTGGAGCACCCGGAGCTGAAGCCCGGACTGCAGCGATTTCATTCCGGAACCGCTGTAGGCCTCGCCGGTGTTTTCCACCACCGCCTTGCCCAAAACGACGTATTGGGCGCCCAGACTCAAGCCGAGCTGCTGGGCCGCTTCCATGTTGCCGGCCAGGGCCTGACGCTGCTGTTCGATTTCCCGGATTTTGTCGATCTGGTTTTTGTCCACGAGATCGAACCCTTTTTGATCTAAAATCTGGGTCATCTCGGTTTCGGCGAAGGCCATGCCCGGGTCGGGCATGCCCATGTACTGTTCCTGGATCAGGACCATGACCATGGGTCGCTCCATCCGTTCCAGGAGAATCTTCATGGCCATGAGATCGTCCTTGATCTTGTCGAGGGAGACCTCGGCGCCGATGGTGACGATGTACTGGCCGTCGGCTTGCAGCTCCTTCAGGATGCGGTAGTCCTTGATATACCCCCGGGTGTGGGTGAAGAATTCGTCTTTTTTGACGGCAAAATTTTCGATTTCGGTCCGGGAATGGACGAATACGCCCACGCCCTGCTCGACGGCCGCCCGCAACGCCTGGTCCAGGGCGTCGTCCCGGGAAGTGAAGCTCATGCCTTCGGCCTCGACGGTTTTCGTCCCGCCGGCGGGCCCGCTACCGGGGGACGGTTCGCCCGCCGATGGAATGGACGGGGCGGACGAACCGGCGGCCGCGTAAGCCGGGCCGGCTTTGACTTCTTCCACCTGTTTCCGGTAGGCCGGGTCGCGTTGAGCGGCCTGGGCGAAGAGGCGGTCGGCTTCCTGCCGGTCGCCCCGGTCGAGGGCTTCCAGGCCCTGCGAGAAATACAGCGCCGCCTGGATGTCGCCCGTGGATCCACCGGCGGGGGTCACGGTGGTCACGGTGGTCCGAAGGGACCGGGCGATCTGAACGCCCAGGTTCTGGATCAGGGACATGAACCGGTCGCTTTCCCCCATGATCGATTCGGCCATGATCACTTCCCCGGTCTCTACCCCGATGATCCGGGCGTCGATGCGAACCTGAGAGCCCAGGACGATAAAAGACCCCAAACCGATGGACTCGGCCCCCAGCAACTTGCCGGCGCGGATGGCCGCGGATTCGTCCACGGCGCCGGTCTGGTCGAAGGCGGTCTCCTTGAGCAGGGCCTCGATCTTGCTCCGCTCGATGAGCCGGATGCCGGCGCCGCCCCTTTTCATGTCCGTGGTGAGCATGGCCGGGATGCCCTTGGCCAGGGGCGCGAACTTGGCCGGTTCGGTCACGGAATTGTTCTCGAAGGGCAGAATCGCCAGGGTCTTGGGCACTTTTTTCAGAGACGGGGTCTGGGGCCGGGGGGCCGGAGTGGGGGCGGGCCGTTCGGCGGCCTGGAAAGAGCCTCTTCCGGCCGGGGCCGGTTCGGCGCATCCTGCCGCCAGAATCACTGCGAGAACAAAGGCCGCTGCCGCAAATCGCTTGATCGCCTGCATGGAAATCCTCCTAAATCAAAGAATTAAACGTCGCTTGATCGGATGGCTTCTCCGATGGATGATTGACTTGTTGAATTTTGAATCAGGTTCAGCGGTCAATATGGATTTAGTAAATGTTCCTAAATCACTAATGCATCTGAAAGTCAAGCCTTTAGAAGCAGTTTTTCCAATAACCGTTGATGGATGTTATCGAACCCGCCGTTGGACATGATCAGCGCCAGATCGCCGGGCCGGAGGGTCGGGGGAAGGGCGTCGAGGATGGCGTCGGTGTCGGGGTAGAGGCGGGCGTCGATGCCGCGGCGGCGGAGGTCCGCGACCAGGGTTTCCACGGAGATCCGGTCGGCTTCGGGCACTTTGTGGAAGGCGGAGGGGATCCGGATGAGGACCCGGTCGGCGGCGTCGAAGGCGACGGCATATGCTTCCTGGAAGACCTTTCGCATGGAGGAGTTGGTTCGGGGTTCGAACACGGCCACGAGACGGCCGTCGGGATAAAAGGGCCGGACGGCCCGGAGGGTCTCCCGGACGGCGGTGGGGTGGTGGGCGAAGTCGTCCATGACGGTGATCCCGTTCCGGACGCCCCGGATCTCCTGTCGCCGCTTGATGCCCTTGAAGGTGGCGAGCCCTCCGGCGATCTCATCCGGCGAAAGGCCGAGTTCGTGGGCCAAGGCGATGCAGGAGAGGGCGTTGAGAAGGTTGTGTTCGCCGGTCATGGCGGTCTCGAACCGGCCGAAGAACCGGCCCTTCCGTATCACCTCGAACCGGGTCCGGGGCGGATCGATGGCGACGCGGCCCAATCGCCAGTCCGATTCCGCCCCTTTGCCGTACCGCTCCAGGCGGCAGGTTGGGTTTCGGGTCAGGTCGGCGATGTTCGGGTCGGCGTCGTAAACCGCCAGAAGGCGGTCGGGCGGGATGATCCGGAGGAAATCGGAAAAGGCCGTCCTGACATGGTCCAAATCCCGGAAGATGTCGGCGTGGTCGAATTCGATGCTGGTGAGAATCGCGGCGTGGGGCGGATAGTGGAGAAACTTGGGGCCCTTGTCGAAAAAGGCGGTGTCGTATTCGTCCCCCTCTATGACGATGGCGTCCCCGCCGCCGAAACGGTAAGAGCTGTTGAAGTTCTTCAGGATGCCGCCGATGAGAAAGGACGGGTCCCGTCCGGCGGACTGGAGCATCCAGGCCAGGAGGGAGGCCGTGGTGGTCTTGCCGTGGGTGCCGGTAACCACCAGCCGCTGTTTTCCCTCGGCCGCGAACCGGTTGATCGCCTGGGGCATGGAGACGAAGGGCAGTCCCAGGTCGAACATGGCCGTCACCTCCGGATTGCCCAGGCTCACCACGTTGCCCACCACCACCAGGTCCGGCGCCGGGTCGAGGTTGGACCCCTGGAAGCCCTGCATGACCGTGATCCCCTTTTCCGCCAGGAAGGTGGACATGGGGGGATAGACGTTGGCGTCGGACCCGGTGATCCGGTAGCCGCGGTCCTTGAGCAGGCAGGCCAGGGCGCCCATGGCCGTGCCGCAGACGGCGGTGAAATGGATGTGGCGGACCCCCTCGGGAATGCGGTTGCGCGTTAGGTCTATCGGGTTTGTTGCCATTTGGGCAAGTGGTTCCTTTTTCTGCGTCCCAGCCGTCCCGCCTGGGGTTGAAACCCCAGGCTCAATCATTCAAAACCGGCTAAAAGCCGGTTCGGGTTGGAAACAGCCATTGATGTCGCGGCAACCATAACCGGCTTTCAGCCGGTTTTATGGGTTCAGCCTGGGGTTTTAACCCGAGGCGGCGGGGCCGTTCGATCATATTCCTATGGATCACTTGCCGAACCGGTCTCTCAGCCCGTCGAGCACCTCCCGGGCCGCGCCCACCGTCCGGTCGATGGCTTCGGCGGTGTGGGCCGCGGAGACAAAGCCGGCTTCGAACTGGGAGGGGGCCAGATAGATCCCCTTATCCCGCATACCTTTATAATAAGCGGCGAAGAGATCGAGGTTGCTGGTTTTGGCGTCTTCGAAATTCCGCACCGGCCGGTCGGTGAAAAAAAGGCCCAGCATGGAGCCGACCCGGTTGCCCACGGCCGGGATGCCGGCGTCTTGGGCGGCTTTCAGCAGGCCGGCGGCCAGTTCCCCGGAGAGCCCTTCCAGCCGCCTGTAGAACCCGGGCTTTTTGAGTTCCTTGAGGGTGGCCGCGCCGGCGGCCATGGCCAGGGGATTGCCGGAAAGGGTTCCCGCCTGGTATACGGGCCCCTGGGGGGCGATCCGCTCCATGATCTCTTTCCGGCCGCCGTAGGCCCCCACGGGCAGGCCGCCGCCGATGATCTTGCCCAGGCAGGTCAGATCCGGTTCGATGCCGTACAGGATCTGGGCGCCGCCGCGGGCCACCCGGAACCCGCTCATGACCTCGTCGAAAATGAGCAGGGCGCCGCGGCGCCGGGTCTCCTCCCGGAGGGCCGCCAGAAACCCGTCTGCCGGCGGGACCGTCCCCATGTTGCCGGCCACCGGTTCCACGATGACGGCCGCCGCGGAATCCCCCTTTTCGGCCATCACCTTACGAAAGCCGTCGATGTCGTTGTAGGGGAGGGAGAGGGTGTGCGCCACCACGGACGCCGGCACGCCCGGGCTTCCCGGGATATTGAGGGTGGCGACGCCGGAGCCGGCTCCCACCAGCAGGGTGTCGGCGTGGCCGTGGTAGCAGCCGTCGAATTTGATAATCGTGTCCCGGCCGGTGTATCCCCTGGCCAGCCGGAGGGCGGACATGGTCGCTTCGGTGCCGGAGTTGACCATGCGGACCATCTCCATGGCGGGCAGGGCCTCGGTGATCAGCTCGGCCAGTTCGATTTCGAGTTCCGTGGGCGCGCCGAAGGAAGCCCCCCGCCGGGCCGCGTCCATCACCGCCTCCAGTACCGCCGGGTGATTGTGACCCAAAATCAGGGGCCCCCAGGAGCCGACGTAGTCGATGAACCGGTTGCCGTCGGCGTCGGTGAGATGGCACCCGTCGGCGCTTTGGATGAACAGGGGATCGGCCCCCACGGAACCGCAGGCCCGGACCGGGCTGTTGACGCCGCCGGGGATCAGTGCTTTGGCGCGCCCGAACAGCGCGCGGGATGTCTCGGTGTTCATTTCAGGCCATCCTTTCAGGGCGAAAAGGTGTTGACAATTAAAAGACACTCATGGATGTATGGAACCGAGTGTGTGCAACCGATGTATGCGACCGAGTGTATGCGATTGGGAGAGTTCGGCGCATCGGATTCCACCTGTTACACCGAAATCCATTGGATTTCAACCTGTGAATGTCGCGTGCGTTTTGTGCAAGGGGAGAAAATGCAGCAGACCAAGGCCCTTCGCAAGCTGGCCAAGTTGATGGAATATGTGTTGGGGCGTCGTCCGGACGAGTTCGGCCTCGTGCCGGACCCGAACGGATATGTCCGGATCAAGGACCTTTTGAAGGCGTTGAGCGAGGAAGAAGGCTACGGCCACATCCGTCGGGCCGGCATCAACGAGATGCTCGTCTCCCTGCCGGACCCGCCGGTGGAAATCCGCGACACCCTGAT
>JAABTM010000037.1 GCA_011389855.1 Desulfobacteraceae bacterium | reverse complement strand
CCGGGAATACTGGATCATCGATCCCCGTCCCGAAAAACAACGCGCTGATTTTTTCCAGCTGGACGACAACGGCGTTTATCGGCTTTACGCCACTGAAGACGATGACAAAGCCCATTCCCAAGTCGTTGCCGGTTTCTGGCTCTCTCCCGAATGGCTGTGGCGGACGGACGCCTTGAATCCGCTGACGTGTTTGTTTCATGTGGATGGGGTTATGACGGCTGTGGCGCGGCAGATGGATGAAGTGAAAAGAACAGCAAAATGACGACGGTGTTTATTTCGGGTTCCAGAAAGATCAACCGATTGAATAAAGAAATCAAAAATCGGCTGCAAAATGCGCTGAATCAGAATTTTGATATTGTTGTTGGCGACGCGAACGGGGCGGACAAGGCCCTGCAAAAATATTTGTCGGAAGTCAATTATGATAATGTGGTGGTGCATTGCGCCGGGAATGTGTGCCGAAACAATATTGGAAATTGGAAGGTAAAGTGGGTGCCGGTCGATTCCAGACTTAAAGGGCGGGAATTTTACACTCAAAAAGACAAAGAAATGGCCGCGACAGCCGATTATGGCTTTGTTCTCTGGGATGGAAAAAGTCCGGGTTCATTCAACAATATTATGGAATTGTTAAAAAAGAACAAAAAAGCCCTTGTATATTTTGCTCCAGACAAACATTTTTATCCTGTGTCTAAATTGGAAGACGCGGAGAACTTATTAAGCAAATGTGATCGGTCCGCCCTGGATCAAATAGGTAAAAAGATAAAGTTGGGCGTACAAATGCGAGAGGTTGAAGGTATGGCCCAATCAGTATTGAGTTTCTAACATTTTATGCCCCATGACCATGGACACGCTCTACCATGAAAAAACAAACTCTCATCAAAACCATCCTGTTCATCGTCCTGATCGCCGGCGGCCTTTTGGCCGCGGCGTTCACATTCAATTTTTTCGCCGGCGAATCGGTGCCGCCCGGCAGGGTCGAGGCCAAAGATACCGCCGCGCCGCCCGCAGAAACGACCCAGGCCGAAGTGCGGCAGGTCAAGGAATGGTACGAGGCCGTGGGGACGGTCCGGCCCCGGACCGAGGCCAGCATCGAGGCCCAGGTCATGGCCCAGGTCATGGACGTGAAGGTCAACCCCGGCGACCCGGTCCAGAAGGATCAGTTGCTGGTGGTGCTGGACAGCCGGCAGTTCGATTCCCGGTTGGACCAGGCTCGGGAAGGGCTCAAGAGCGCGGAGGCGGCCAAGAAACAGGCCGGCCAGTCCGTGGCCGCGGCCCGGGCCGCTTTTTCACAGGCCCAGGCCGACTACCGCCGGATCACGACTTACTATGAATCCCAGGCCGCCACCGAACAGCAGCTGGAGGCGGCCCGGTCCGCCTATCTCCAGGCCGAGGCCGGGCTGAAGCGGGCCCGGGAGGGCATGGCCGGGTCCGACGCCCAGATCGAACAGGCTATGGAAGTGGTCCGGGAGGCGGAAATCGCCCTGGGTTACGCCACCCTCAAGGCCCCCGAAGCCGGCGAAGTGCTCAAGAAACTGGTGGAACCCGGCGACCTGGCCCTGCCCGGAAAGCCGCTTTTGATCCTCCAGACCAGCGGCAACCTGCGGCTGGAGGCTCATGTTCGGGAGGGGCTTATCGACCGGGTCCGGGTGGGGGACAAACTCCCCATGGAAATCCGCACCCAGGACACCCCCATCGAGGCCACGGTGGAGGAGATCATCCCCTATGCCGACCCCCAAACCCGGACCTTTCTGGTGAAAGCCGCCGTGCCCGCCCGGCCGGGACTCTATCCCGGCATGTTCGGAAAACTGCTCATCCCGGTTCGGGAACATCCGGTGGTGCTCGTCCCGGAAAGGGCCATCCGGAGCGTGGGCCAGCTGGAACTGGTGACCGTTAAGGAGCCCGACGGCTGGCGGTCCCGGTTCATCAAGACCGGCAAGACGATCGACGACAAGGTGGTGGTTATGTCCGGCCTCTCCGGGGATGAAACCATCGGGCTGGAGGGATCGCGCTGATGACCGATACCCCCAACGCCCCCTCCAAGACCGACGCCAACGGCAACGGCAACGACGTGCCGGACAACCTGATCGTCCGGATCGTCCGGCCATTTCTCACCTCTCACCTGGCGGTGCTGCTGATCATCATCTCTCTCTGCCTGGGCGCGGCCGCCGTGATGGTCACCCCCCGGGAGGAGGAACCCCAGATCGTGGTCCCTTTGGCGGACGTATTCGTCCAGGCGCCGGGGGCCAGCCCCGAGGAGATCGAAAAGCTGGTGGCCACGCCCCTGGAACGGCTCCTGTGGCAGATCGACGGCGTGGAATACGTCTATTCCATGTCGCGTCGGGACATGGCCGTGGTGACGGTCCGGTTCTATGTGGGCGAGGACCGGGTCGGATCCCTGGTGAAACTCTACAACAAGATTCGGATGAACATCGACGCCGTGCCGCCCATCGTCAAGGGATGGGTGATCAAGCCCGTGGAAATCGACGACGTCCCCATCGTCAACATCTCCCTTTATTCCGACCGGTACGACGACGCTCAGCTCCACCGGCTGGGCGAAGAGGTGCTGGCGCGCCTCTCCCAGGTGGAAGACATATCCCGCACCGTCATCGTGGGAGGCCGCCGCCGGGAGGTTCGCGTGGAACTCTCCCCCGAGCGGATGGCGGGGCTCAACGTCTCCCTGCTGGAAGTCCAGCGGGCCCTCAAAGGGACCGACGCCTCGGTCACCGCCGGGTCTTTCTCCCAGTTCAACCGCGAGTACACGGTCACCAGCACGTCATTTCTGGCCACCGCCGAGGACGTGGGGGCCCTGGTGGCAGGGGTCCACCAGAGCCGGCCGATCTACCTCCGGGACATCGCCGAGGTCATCGACGGGCCGGAGGAAGCCGACAATTATTCCCGGATCGGGTATTCCCACCGCTACCGACGGGAGCGCGACCGACAGGACCGGCCCCTGACCTACCCCAGCGTGACCCTGGCCCTGGCCAAGAAACAGGGAACCAACGCCGTGGACGTGGCCCGGAAGATTCTGGCGGAACTCGACCGGCTGGAAGAAACCATCATCCCGGCCCATGTATACACCGAGGTGACCCGCAACTATGGCGCCACCGCCCAGGAAAAGGTCAACGGACTCCTCAGCTCCCTGGGGTTCGCCATCATGACGGTGGTGATCCTGCTGGCGGTGACCCTGGGATGGCGGGAGGCCCTGGTGGTGGCCCTGGCCGTGCCCATCTCCTTTTCCCTGGCCCTCTTCGTCAACTTCCTTTTCGGGTACACCATCAACCGGGTGACGCTCTTCGCCCTGATCCTCTCCCTGGGGCTGGTGGTGGACGACCCCATCACCAACGTGGACAACATCCAGCGTCACATCTTCATGGGCAAACGCAAGCCCGTCAACGCCACGCTCTTCGCGGTGAACGAGGTGTTGCCGCCGGTGATCATGTCGACGCTGGCCATCATCGTCTCCTTTACGCCGCTTTTTTTCATCACCGGCATGATGGGGCCCTACATGGCGCCCATGGCGGCCAACGTGCCCATCACGGTGATCTTTTCGACATTCTGCGCCATCACCATCGTCCCCTGGTTCACCCACACCCTGCTCAAAAAGATCGATGTGAAACCCGCCGACATCGAAACCGATAAAAAGGCCCCCGAAGGCTGGATCAACCGGACCTACCGCGGCGCGGTCACGCCGTTTCTCAAGTCCAGAGTCTGGCGGTACGGGCTGCTGGCGGCGATCCTGGCGCTGCTGGCCGTACCCCTGCTGCTGGTGGTCTTCCGGCTGGTCCCCCTGAAAATGCTCCCCTTCGACAACAAGAACGAGTTCCAGATCGTCGTGGACATGCCCGAAGGGACCACTTTGGAGACCACCGACGCCGTCGTCCGGGATTTCGAGGCCTATCTGCGGACCGTCTCCGAGGCGACGAACTACGTCTCCTTCGTGGGAACCCACTCCCCCATCGACTTCAACGGCATGGTCCGCCATTACTATCTGCGGGAGGGGCCGCACGTGGCCGATATCCGGATCAACCTGGCGGACAAGGCCCGCCGGGAGATGCAGAGCCACCCCATCGCGTTGCGGCTGCGAAACGACCTGGAAAAAATCGCCCGGGAAAACGGGGCCAAGATCCAGCTCGTGGAGGCGCCCCCGGGCCCGCCGGTGCTCTCCACCATCGTGACCGAAATCTATGGCGACCCCGACCGGGACTACGGCCAGCTTATCGCCGCCGGAAAACAGATCCAGGAAATCATGCGGAAAGAGCCCTTCGTGGTGGACATCGACGACATGGCCCAGGCGGAACACGACCGGTTCGATTTCGTGGTCGACAAGGAGAAGGCGGCCCTCCACGGCGTTTCCACCCAGGCGATCATCCAAACCCTCCGGATCGCCCTGAGCGGCGCGACGCCGGCCACGGTCCACATGCCCGACGAGCGGCAGCCGCTGCTGGTCCGGATCATCCTGCCCCGTGTCCGGCGGTCATCGGCCACGGACCTGTCCCAGATCCCCATGAAGACGGCGACGGGCCAGATGGTCCCGCTGGCGGAACTAGCGCGGATCAGGAAGGTTCCGGTGGAACAGACCATCTACCACAAAAACCTGGACCGGGTGGTCTACGTGCTGGCCGAAATGGCCGGCCGGGCGCCGGCCGAAGCGGTCCTGGACATGAAGGACCGGCTGAAAACGGACCCGTTGCCGCCGGGGATCCGGGCCGAATGGGCCGGCGAAGGGGAATGGAAGATCACCCTCCGGGTCTTCCGGGACATGGGCATCGCATTCGCCGCGGCCATGATGGGGATCTACATCCTGCTGATCATCCAGACGGATTCCTTTTTCCTGCCGATTCTCATCATGATGGCCATCCCCCTGACCCTCATCGGGGCCATGCCGGGGTACTTCCTGCTCAACCTCGTCGCCAACGTCGACGTGGGCGGGTTCCAGACGCCGGTCTTTTTCACCGCCACCAGCATGATCGGCATGATCGCCCTGGGCGGCATCGTGATCCGAAACTCCCTGGTGCTCATCGAGTTCATTCATGACGCCCTGGAAGAAGGCCAGTCTTTCCGGGAAGCGATCCTCCAGAGCGGGGCCATCCGGATGCGGCCGATCCTCCTGACCGCCGCCACCACGGCCTTGGGGGCGTGGCCCATCACCCTGGACCCCATTTTCTCGGGGCTGGCCTGGACTCTGATCTTCGGATTGTTCGCCTCGACCCTGTTCACGCTGCTGGTGATTCCGGTGACCTATTATGCGTTATATCAAAAAAACCATTAACCGAATTCACCACAAGCCCTCAATTACATGGACATGAAAAACCCAACACTTTCAAAGTCGTTTTGTTTCCGGCGTCTCTTTCGTGTGTGCGCCATGGTCGTTTTGTCGGCGACCGCGTGGTCCATCCCCGCATCGACCGCGGCCAAACCGGTCGTCATTTCCGTCATCGCCAACGAGCACACCCACGAACTGGCCAAACCCGTGGTCCGCGAGGCCTACCGCCGGATCGGCCGCGCCGTCAAATTCGACCCGTTGCCCGCCCGACGAGCCCTGGAGTGGGCCAACGACGGCGTCACCGACGGCGACCTGGCGCGCATCGCCGGCACGGAGAAACCATTCCCGAATCTCATCAAACTTTCACCGCCGGTTTTCCACTTCAGCGGCGTGGCGTTCGCCACTAAGGTCGTCCGGCCCATTTCGGAATGGAAGGATTTAAAAGGGTTGAGCATCGGCATCGTCCGGGGCATCCGGTACTCGGAAATCGGCACGGAGGGCATGAATCCCATTCCGACCAACGACATGACCCACCTGTTCAAGATCCTGAAACTGGGCCGCATCGACGTGGCCGTCGCCGTTCTGGAGGCCGGACGGATCGAAATCCGACGGAATTACCCGGACGCCGGCATCCATCCCGTCGGCGAACCGCTACTGGTCGCGCCGCTTTATCACTACATCCATGTCAAAAACGGCCATCTGGTTCAAAAACTGGAAGCCGCCCTCCGGGAGATGGAAGCGGACGGCGAGATCGAAGCCCTACGGGAGAAGGCGCTGAAAGAGGCCTTTGAAAAATGAAAAGCCGGATCGGCTACCGGCTGGTGGTGCTCATCGTTCTGTTCAGTTCGTTCATCACCCTCATCGCCACCGCCATCCAGATCTACGCCGACTACCGGAACGGTCTGGGGAAAATCGACAATTACCTGGGCCTCATCGAGGAAAGCTACCTCCAGAGCCTCGGCAACAGCGTCTGGACTTATAATGAAAAGCAAATCCAGCTCCAGCTCAACGGCCTGTCGCGGCTGCCGGACATGGAATACCTGCGGATTGAATCGGACGTGGGGGGCGTCTGGTCCGTGGGCGCGATTCAATCCAGGAACCGGATCGAGAAGACCTTTTCCCTGACCCATCATCGGCAAGACCGGGAGGCGACCATCGGGACGCTTCAGCTGGCCTTCAGCCTCGATAACCTCTACGGCCGCCTCATCCGCAAAACCGCCGCCATCCTGGCCAGCAACGCCGTCAAAGCATTCCTGGTTTCCGGGTTCATCCTGCTGATATTTCAACTGCTGGTGACCCGCCATCTCGCGTCCCTGGCCCGGTGGCTCAACCGGCACGACGCCGCCAAGGCCGGGGAGACGTTCCAGTTGGACCGCAAAGGGAGCGCCGGCGGCAAGCAGGACGAACTCGACGAGGTGGTCGACGCCATCAACCGGATGCAGGTCAATCTAAAATCCCATATCGATGAGCTGAAAGACAGCCACGCCCTTTTCAACGCCATCATCGAAGGGACGACGGACGCCATCTTCCTCAAGGATCTGGAGGGCCGATACCTGATGGCCAACGGCGCGGCTCTGATGGCCATGGGGAAAACCAGGGAAGAAACGATCAGTCGGACGGACGCCGAAATCTTCCCGCCGGAATCGGCGGCGGTGATCGAAGCCATCGACGCGGACGTCATGACATCGGGAGAAGCTCGGCTGGTGGAAGAGGAACTCCTTACGGCTTATGGCCAAACCTGGTGGCTCTCCAATAAAAGCCCGTATCGGGACGGTCATGGCAGGGTCATCGGGCTTATCGGCATCTCCCGCAACATCACCAACCGCAAAAAAGCCGAAGCGGAAAAGGACCGGCTGGAGGCCCAGCTCCGCCAGTCCCAGAAACTGGAATCCATCGGCACCCTGGCGGGGGGCATCGCTCATGACTTCAACAATATTCTGGCCGCCATCATCGGATACGCCGACATGGCCCAGGATAAAATCCCCAAGGATGATCCGGCTTACCGGATGATCAGTCAGGTGCTGAAGGCGAGCAACCGGGCCAAGGAACTGGTGCAACACATCCTGGCCTTCAGCCGGAAGACGGACCGGCAACTCGGCCGGATCGCCATCGGTCCCATTGTCAAAGAGGCCCTGAAGCTGCTCCGGGCGTCCATTCCCACCACCATCGACATCCGCCATCGCATCGATCCGGACGCCGGGGTCATCCTGGCGGACCCAACCCAGATCCACCAGATCGTGATCAACCTATGCACCAACGCGGCCCAGGCCATGGAGGAGACCGGCGGCCGCATCGAGGTGGTGGTGGAAAACGCCGATCTCGACCGGGACGCGGCGGCCCTCGAACCGGGACTGGAACCCGGCCGCTGCGTGAAACTCTCCGTCGGCGACTCCGGCCCCGGCATCGATCCGGCCCATATCCACAAGATTTTCGACCCCTATTTCACCACCAAAGAGGTGGGCAAAGGCTCGGGGATGGGTCTGGCCGTGGTCCACGGCATCGTCCAGAGCCACGGCGGCATGATCCAGGTCCACTGCGATCCCCGCCCGGAGAGCGGCGCGAACTTCGATGTTTATTTCCCCCGCATCCAGGGGGAACCCGCGCGGTCGGGCGGGGTCAAATAAGATCCCTGCAATTATTTATTTGGGTTCCGGGATATGGGATGGTATAGTAAAAAAGAGCCCAACCCATAACCAAAGGAGGCCAATCATGAAACGACAGTTGATCAATTACGAGACGTTGCTCAAGGTGACGCGGTCCATCTCCCATTCCAGAGACCCCGAGGAGGTCGCCCTCATCACGGTGGAGAGCATCAAATCGGCGCTGGACGCCAAAGGATGCGCGTTGTTCCTGATCAACCGGAAAACCAACGAACTGGAAGTGGCGGCATCGTTTGGATTGAGCGAGGAATACATCAACAAGGGCCCGGTCAGCGCCATGAAATCCATCGCCCAGTCCCTGGAAGAAGGGCCGGTGGCCATCTACGACGTCATGGACGACCCCAGGATTCAGTATCCGGAAGAGGCCAAAAAGGAGGGGATCGCCTCCATCCTGTCGGCGCCCATCGTGGTGGGGGGGCGTTTGATGGGGGCTATGCGGGTCTACACCGCCGAGCGCTGGGAGTTCACCCTGGAGGACGTCAATTTCGTCCAGGCCATCGCCCAGATCGCCGGAATGGCGGTCAACATGGCCCGCCACACCAAGGGGCTCAAGAGCAGCATCGACGTGCTCAAGACCATGCGGGAGGTCCAGTCCCAGCGGACCACCCGAAGAACCCCCTACGAGGGCGTCCCCATCAGCGTCGCCTCCACCGCCGTCGGCAAGCAGGCCCAGTTGTAAGGTTTAAATTTTAAAGAGAATAAAATTGTATGGCGGGATCGGGCCGGTCGTCCGAAGGGCGTCGGCTCGATCCCGATTCTGACGCATAAACGGTCACGCTCTCTCCACCGACGCCCCAGTTGTCGGTATCCACTTCTTCGATCACCACCACCGTGGTTTTGGGGTGAGACCCCGTCCGCCTTTTCCCTTGATCTGTGGCCCCATAAAGGAGATTGTCATGCCATTTTTCCAGTGGGAGGACGAATACAGCATCGGCATCCGCATCATCGACGAACAGCACAAGGAACTCGTGGCGATGCTCAACGAGTTGTACGAGGCGATGCACGCCGGAAAAGGGCGGGAGGCCCTGGGCCGGGTGCTCGCCGGGCTCATCCGGTACACCCGTCTCCATTTCGCTGCCGAGGAGCAGTTGATGCGGGCTCACGAGTATCCGGATTACGAGCGCCATCGGGAGAAACATGAGAAAATGGCCGCCAAGGTGATGGAACTGAAGACGGCCTACGAGACGGAAGCCCATCTCCAGCCCGATTCAGATCAGCAATTTTCTGAAAAACTGGCTGGCCAAACACATCTTGGGGACGGACAAGGCGTTTGGGGCGTACCTGGCGGGGAGAGGCGTGAAATAGGCTTTTAAAAAAAATCGGCCCGCGGGCCAATGGGCGCCGCGGGCCGATAAAGTGTTAAGTTTCAGGCGAGTGGATGGATCAGGCGGATTCGAGCTTCATCCGGTCGGTCATATCCATAAGCACCCGATCCCTGGCCTTGTCGATGCCCAGGGCTTTCCGTTTCTTGTCGATGTGTTTGATCATCATGTCGGCCATTTCATAGGGATCAATGGCGAATCCCCACTTGCCGAGGCCCCATTTTTCCAACCCATCGAAGAGCAGGTCATGGAACCGGGTCCCTTCGGTCATGGGGAAGGTGACGCCAAAAACCGTGAACACGCCCGAGCCGACGAAATACTGGCCGATGCTGATGGCCTTCTCGCTCATCCACTCGGGCGCCGCGCCCGCCACCGGCAGATCGGCCATGCTGGTTCCCAGCCCGCCCGTGCGGACCATCTCGGCGGCCGCCACCAGAATCCGGCTGTTGTCCACGCAGGAACCCAGGCCCAGCACCGGCGGCATGCCGACGGTCTCGCAAACTTCGCTCAGTCCCGGACCCGCCAGGTGCGCCGCTTCAGGGGTCAGGAGACCCGCCTTGGCCAGGGAGATCTGGGAACAACCGGTCTGGAGAACCAGCACGTCGTTCTTTATCAGCTCTTTGACCAGTTCCACATGGACCCAATCATGCTTGACCCGGGGGTTGGTGCAACCCACGACGCCGGCCACGCCGCGGATCCGGCCGTTGATGATGTTGTCGTTGAGCGGCGTGTAAGAGCCGCGGAAGGTGCCGCCCAGCATGTAGTTGATGTACTCGTAGGAGAACCCGTGGATGCCCACGTTGCGGATGTTCGGAATCTCCACCGCGGCCTTGCGGTTTTTGAACCGGCTGATGGCTTTGATCACCACCTCGTCGGTGCATTCCTTGGGCGCATCGTCTTTGAACTGGATATGGGTCGCCCCTTCGATGTGCGCGCGGGTATTGGTGGTGATGATGGGGGTGCCGTAGCATTCGCCAACCTTCACCAGGGACTGCTTGATGCACTGGACGTCGACGCACATGACGTCCACGGCGCCCGTCACCAGGATCGCCTCCGTGGACATGAAGTTGCCGGCGTGGGGCACGCCGTGGCGGGACATCATCTCCGCCCCGGAACAGCACATGCCCGCCAGGTTGATCCCTTTGGCGCCCGCGTCCTTGGCCGCCTGGATGAGGCTCGGTTCATTGACCGATTCCAGCATCGACTCGAACATGTTGGGTTCGTGGCCGTGGACGATGATGTTGACCTGATCCTCCTTGAGGACGCCCATGTTGACGTCGACGCTCACCGGCGTGGGGGTGCCGTAGAGGATGTCGGAAATCTCGGTGGCCACCATGGAGCCGCCCCAGCCGTCGGCCAGCGCGGTACGGGTAAACTGCTTGGTGAGGTTTTCGTAGTCCTGATCCACGCCCATGTGGGTGCGGTGCATCAGTTCCATGATCTCCCGCATGGCGCCCCGGGGCGCCATGTCGTGCTTCCGCCAGGTCTCCAGGGTTTTTTCCGGAACGCGCTTCATGAACGGGATCTCTCCGTTCACTTGGGTGTAAGTGCGTTCCAGCTCCTGGTAGACGTCGGTGGCGATCTCTTCCGGGGTGCGGTCTTCGGTTTCGATCTCCAGCTCCTTGGCCACCAGCTCCAGCTTGTGGACGTCCTTCACCTTGTAATCGGTGATGTGGCCCTCTACGACCTCCCGGAACAGATCCAGCATGCCCATGCCGTGGTCGGTGTGGGCGGCGCAGCCGGCGGCTATCATTCGCGAGAAATTGCGCGCCATGATCGTGTCGATGGTGGCGCCGCAGACGCCCACCTTGCCGTAGGGATCTTTGGCGTTGAGCCGGCAAGGCCCCATGGAGCAGTGCTTGCAGCAAGCCGAATCGGCGCCGATGGGACATGCCTTCATGTTGGCGGCCCGGTCGAATGCGGTTTCCACGCCGTCTTCCCGGGCCTTTTCCAGCATCCGCGCCGTGGCGTCGCAGATGGTGATGTCTCTGACGGGAACGGGTCCGTCGGATTTTTTGGCTTTCGCCGTAATTTTCTGTTTTTTCTCGTCCGCCATGTCTCCTCCTGTGTGGGGGGTGGTTGTTATTATAGTATTAGGAATCATTCTTGATAAGCAATTTACCTTAAGCCCGCATTCGTTGTCAAGAAAAAAAACGTCATCCGTTTTCAGGGGCTCTTTTTTCAATCCTGTACAATCTCCGGCAGGTATGGTAGGTTAAAATCGCATCAATCAACCCAGAACCGCCGTCTTTTTTCTCCCCTGCCAGGAGGTGACCCATGAAGCGCTTCGCCGGATATGGATGCTGGACGGTCCTTTCCATCCTCTTTTTTACCGGATTCGCCGCCGCCGTGGATCCTCCCCCGGTGGGCGGGCGGCTCCCGGCCTTCACCCTGCCCGTTCCCGACAGCCCGGACCACCGGTCCTATCTCGGGCTTTCGGAACAAAAAAGCGTCTTCTCCGTTCCGGATGTCGCGACGCCGGTGGCGATCATCGAGATCTTTTCCATGTACTGCCCCCACTGCCAGCGGGAGGCGCCCATCGTCAACGAATTGCACCACCTCATCCAGGGCCGGCCTGATTTGAAGGGCAAAATCAAGCTCATCGGCATCGGCGTGGGCAACTCCCAATATGAGGTTGACTATTTCCGCGACGCCTACGACATCCCTTTCCCACTGTTTCCCGACCCGGATTTCGCCCTCCACGGGCTCATGGGCGAGGTCCGCACGCCCTATTTCGTTGCCATCCGGAAGGAAAAAGGGGGCGGTCATCGGGTCATCTACTCGGAACTGGGCGGGTTCGAAAAGCCGGACGCGTTTCTCGACTTGATTCTCCGGAAGTCTGAATTAGAATAATACGGTAGAGGGAGGGATTTGCCATGAATGGGTTCAAAACATCGCTTCCGGTCCTTGCCGTCGCGCTGCTGCTGGCGGCGTCGCCGGCCTTCGGGGTGTCGGATGTCTACAAAGACAACATCTATGACCCCGGTCCGCTCAAACCGGTCGACAGCGTCCTTAAGGTAGGGGTGGGCGACCCGGCGCCCGATTTCACCCTCCCGTCGATCTCGGGGGAACCGGTGGGATTAAAGCAGTTCCGGGGCAAACAGCGGGTGGTGATCTCCTTTGTCCCCGCCGCCTGGACCCCGGTCTGTTCGGACCAGTGGCCGGGGTACAACCTGGCGCGCCCCCTGTTCGAACGGCACGACGCCGTGCTCCTGGGCATCACCGTGGACAACCTCCCCACCCTCCATGCCTGGACGAACCAGATGGGGGATCTCTGGTTTCCGGTGCTGTCCGACTTCTGGCCCCACGGGGCCGCGGCCGACGCCTTCGGCGTTCTCCGGACCGACGGGGTGTCCGAACGGGCCTTGTTCGTCATCGACAAGGCGGGAATCATCCGGTACGCGGAGGTCTCGGACATCAACGCGCGGCCGAAGCTGGAGGATCTGATGACGGCCCTTGACGCCCTTGACGCCCCCTGAACCGGAAAAGGATCGACCCTCATGCCGGGTGATGGTCTTCCTGAAGGCCCCCCGGAAAGGAACGGTCAAGACGCGGCTGGCCCGGGACGTGGGAGACGAAACGGCCACGCGGCTCTACCGGGGTTTCGTTCTGGATGTTCTGGACCTGCTCGGCAACGACGGAACCCGGGAGGTGGCCATCTGCCACCATCCGCCCGATGCGTCCGACGAGATCCGTAAATGGCTGGGGCCAGCGTACGCCTACCGACCTCAAAACGGCGGCGACCTGGGACAGCGGATGTGCGCGGCCTTCAGGGAAGCCTTCGCCGACGGCTTCGATCAGGCCCTGCTATTAGGAACCGATCTGCCGGACCTCCCCCCCGAGGTCGTGGACAGCGCGGACAACGCGCTCCGATCCGCGGACGCGGTCCTGGGGCCGTCTCAAGACGGCGGCTATTACCTCATCGGGTTCAACCGGAACGGGTTTGAACCGGCGGTTTTCCGGGAGATCCCCTGGAGCACCGACGCGGTCTTTCGTCTGACCGAACGGATTCTGACCCGACGCGGCCGCCGCCTCCGGGTGCTGCCGGTCCGGCAAGATGTAGACGATTTGGCGGATCTGAGGGATTTGACGGACCGACTCCGGATCCATGGACGGGCCGTCCACACCCGGCGATGCCTGAAAAGACACCCACTTTAACGAAAGGACGATGCAAACATGACCGACAAAAAAGACATTCAAGTATACGCGCTCACCACATGCAGCCACTGCAAGGCCGCCAAACGGCTTCTGGACGACTGCACGGTCCACTACGATGTGGTGAATGTGGACACCCTGGAGGGGGATGAACGGAAAGCCATCCTCGACGATGTCAAAAAGTTCAACCCCAAATGCACCTTCCCCACCATCATCATCGGAGAAAAGGTCGTCGTCGGATTCAAGGAAAAAGAGATCAAGGAGGCACTGGGATTATAATGGACGCCGAAAAACTCTACGAGACCATGAAGAAATCCCAGGAACCCAAGGGATACTATTTCAATAAGGATAAAGATCGCGTCTTCGATCTGATGGAAGGGTTGCTCATCAACAAGGAGCGGTACGGGTACATGTGCTGTCCGTGCCGTCTCGCCGCCAATGACCGGGAGCACGACAAGGACATCATCTGCCCCTGCGTCTACCGGGCGCCGGACGTGGAAGAATACGGCTCCTGCTACTGCAACCTCTATGTATCCGAAGCGTGGAACGACAAGGAGATCCCCCACGATTACGTGCCGGAGCGTCGCCCGGCGGAAAAGAGCGTGTTTTAACGCCTGATCCGAACCCAACGCATTTTTTCCCGTCCTGAGCCCGTTCCATTCATTTTAAACGGAGCGGGCTCGCCCCCCGCCGCCCTTCAAACCCCTCCCATCCCGTTGCTTGACAATGCGCTTTCCATTTTTATCTTATCCGGTTAAATCATCGCGGGGCGATGAAACAATTTCAACGCGACTTCACACCAATTCTGGAGAGACAACACAGCATGAAAGTTCTAGTCAGCGACAACCTCGGCGAAATCGGCGTTCAAATGTTCCAACAGGAAGACGGCATCGATGTGGATGTCAAAACCGGACTCCCGCCCGAAGAGCTGCGCGAGGCCATCGGCGATTATCACGCCCTGGTGATCCGAAGCGCCACCCAGGTCACCGAAGACCTCCTGGAAGCGGCGCCCAATTTAAAGGTGGTGGGTCGGGCCGGCATCGGCCTCGACAACGTCGACATCCCGGCGGCCACCAAGCGGGGAATCGTGGTCATGAACACCCCCGGCGGCAACGTGATCACCACGGCCGAACACGCCATCGCCATGATGTTGTCCCTCACCCGGAACATCCCCCGGGGCACCACGACCCTCAAGAGCGGCGCCTGGGAGAAAAAAAAGCTCCAGGGCCGGGAGATCTACAACAAGGTCTGCGGCGTGCTCGGCTTCGGGAAGATCGGCGCCATCGTGGCGGACCGGGCCCGGGGCCTGAAGATGCAGGTCATCGTCCACGACCCCTTTGTCACCCCGGAACGGATTGAAAAAGCCGGATTTGAGCCCGTATCCCTGGACGATCTTTACGCCCGTTCCGATTATATCACGGTCCATGTGCCCAAATTCAAGGAGACCACCGGCCTGCTCGACAAGGCGGCCTTCGACAAAATGAAGGACGGGGTCATGGTGGTCAACTGCGCCCGGGGCGGCATCGTGAACGAGGCGGACCTCTACGACGCCCTGGTCTCGGGCAAGGTGGCCGGCGCCGCCCTGGACGTCTTCGAGACCGAACCCCCCGGCGAATCCCCCCTCTTCAAACTCGACAACGTCATCTGCACCCCCCACCTGGGCGCGTCCACCAGGGAGGCCCAGACCAACGTGGCGGTGGCCGTGGCCAAACAGATCATCGATTACCTGAAAAACGGCACCATCGTCAATGCGGTCAACGTCTCGTCGGTCACCGGCGAACTCCTGGAACGACTCGGTCCCTACCTCACCCTGGGCGACAACCTGGGGAGCCTGCTCTCCCAGCTGTCCCGGGGGCCGGTCCGGGAAGTCCGGATCACCTACAGCGGCGATTTCAAGGGGCTCGATCTCTCCCCCGTGTCCACGGGCATCCTCAAAGGGCTGCTGGCGCCCGCGGTCAAGGAGATGGTCAACTTCGTCAATGCGCCGGCCATCGCCCAGGAACGGGGCATCAAGGTTACGGAGACCACCAGCGCCCATTCCGAGGATTATCTGAACCTGATCACCGTCAAGAGCGTGACGGCCGACGGCGCCGTGGAGGTTGGCGGCACCCTCTTCGGCAAAAAAGATCCCCGGGTGGTAAAGATCAACAATTTCCGACTGGAGATGATCCCGAAAGGCCATTCGGCCGTCATCCACAACCTGGACAAGCCGGGCGCCATCGGCGGCATCGGCTCCACCCTGGGCCGGCACGACATCAACATCAGCCGAATGCAGGTGGGCCAGGAGGAGGAAGGGGACAACAACATCATCTTCCTCCGCACCGACACCCCCATCCCGCCGGAGGTGGTGGAGGAACTCCGGAACCTGCCCCTTGTCAAGACCGTCACGACCCTGGAACTATGATACATTTAAGGAGAGGCGACCATGGCGGATAAACCCGAAGAAGAAAAATCCTATCAAATGCCCAAGATCGATTTCTCGACCTTCATCTTTTCCCTCAATTCGTCGGTCTACGTCCAACTGGGCCTGCTGGAAGATCCGGCCACCGGCGAGAAGGGAAAAAACCTGTCCATGGCCAGGCAGACCATCGACGTCCTGGCCATGCTGGAGGAAAAAACCCGCGGGAATCTCACTACGGAAGAAGAGCAGATGCTCAAGCACATGCTCTACGACCTCCGGGTGCTCTATGTGAAGGAAAGAGATTAGCCGATCCGGAAAACCGATCCGGAAAAAATGCTTTAAAGGCACGGAAAGGAAATCGACATGATTCGCGGCATACCGACGCCCGCACAGGGCCGTCTCAAGGCGGGAGCGCTGCTCCTGGCCATTCTTTTTCTGGCCGGGCCGGGGGTGGAGATCCCCGCGGCGGCCTACGCGACCCCCGAAAACTTCACCCACCTGGCGGAGACCATCAGTCCCGCCGTGGTCAACATCCGGACGGTCAAAACCCTCAAAGGGGGCGGACGGGTCTTCCGCCATTTCGACAATCCCTTCGGCAACGACAACGCCGACCCCTTCAAGGAGTTCTTCGACCGGTTTTTCGGCGATGACGGGCCCCGGCGGGATTTCAAGCAGCGGAGCCTCGGGTCCGGCTTCATCATCGACAAAGAGGGCTACATCGTCACCAACAACCACGTAATCGAGGACGCGGACGAGATCCAGGTCAAGCTCAACGACGGGGACGAGTTCGACGCCGAGATCATCGGCCGGGATCCCAGCACCGACCTGGCACTGATCAAGGTCGAGGCCGACGACGACCTGCCCGTGGTCCGGATGGGGGATTCCGACCGACTGAAGGTGGGCCAGTGGGTATTGGCCATCGGCAGCCCCTTCGGCCTGGAACACACCGTGACCGCCGGCATCGTCAGCGCCAAGGGGCGGACCATAGGATCGGGCCCCTACGACGACTTCATCCAGACCGACGCTTCCATCAACCCCGGCAACAGCGGCGGGCCGCTCCTCAACATGGCCGGCGAAGTGGTGGGCATCAACACCGCCATCATCGCCTCCGGACAGGGCATCGGGTTCGCCGTCCCGGTCAACATGGCCCGTAACGTCATCGACCAGCTCAAGCGCCGCGGGGAGGTCACCCGGGGCTGGCTGGGGGTCGCCATCCAGGATCTGTCGCCGGAACTGGCCGATTATTACGGACTGGACGAAGGCCAGGGCGGGGTGCTGGTCACCGAGGTTTTCAAGGGCGATCCGGCCGACAAGGCCGGCATCCAGGCCAGGGACGTCATCACCTTGGTGGACGGCCGGAAGGTAGAGACCACCCGGGAGCTGACCCGACTCATCGCCGGCATCGGAGTGGGCGACCGGACGAAAATCCACGTGATCCGGGACGGTCGGAAAAAAACCTTCACCGTTGAAATCGCCAAACGGGAAGAAGCGCGCATCACGGCCCACCGGCCCCGGCCTGAAAAAGAAGACCGGCTGGGGATACGGGTCGGCGAGATCACCCCGGAGACCGCCCGCAGCTTCAACATGCGGGAGGACGACGGGGTCGTCGTTACCGACGTCGCCTCCGGCGGCAAAGGAGCCGAGGCGGGCTTGAGGGCCGGGGACGTTATCAAGGAGATCAATCATAAGCCGATCCGGTCGGTAAACGATTACACCGAAGCCGTCGACGCGGTGGACGCCGGCGAGGAGATCCAGTTCTTCATCCGCCGGGCCGACATGGGCTTTCTGGTGATCAAGCTGACCCAATAAGGTGCCGGACGAGGTGATGGCCCTCCACTCGCCGGCCAAGGTCAACCTGTTTTTGGCGGTGACCGGCCGCCGGCCCGACGGGTATCACGAGCTGATATCCCTCATGTGCCCCCTGGAACTGGCCGATAAGATCCACATGCGCGTAGGCGCCGGTCCCGTTTCCGTGGCCTGCGCCCACCCCGACGTTCCGGAAACCGGGGCCAACCTCGCCCACCGGGCCGCCCGGCGGTTTCTGGACGCCGCCGGCATCGACGCCGGCGTTGAAATCGTCATCGACAAACGGATTCCGGTGGCCGCCGGCCTGGGCGGGGGCAGCAGCAACGCCGCCGCCGTGCTCTCGGGTCTCAACCGTCATTTCGGCGGACCGCTGACGCCGGCGTTCCTGGCCGATCTGGCCGTCTCCATAGGGGCGGACGTCCCCTTTTTCCTCTTCGGCGGGCCGGCCATGGCCGCCGGCATCGGGGAGATCCTCCGGCCAGTCGCCGCCCCCCTTCCCCCCTTCCACGTGGTTCTGCTCTGCCCCTCCTACGGCGTGTCCACCGCGTCGGTCTTTAAAAATCTCAATTTGGCATTGACAAAATGTAAAAAAATCCATAAGAGTTATCCCCTTGATAGTCAGGCTTTCGATGCGGCCCGGCATCTTTGCAACGATTTAGAAGATGTCGCCGCATCCATACATCCTGACATTCACGCGGCAAAGGCAACGCTTCTGGACAACGGCGCGTCGGGCGCCTTGATGTCGGGCAGCGGCCCCACCGTCTTCGGGCTTTTTTCCGAAGCCGATGCGGCGCGCCGGGCCGAACGCAGCATCGCCGGAAGCGGACAATGGCGCGTCATCAAAACCCGGTTGAGGGTTTAAAAAGCGCCGCTTTTGCCGATCCGGCTTTGCCGGACCGACAGGTCTTTTACCTGCTGGGGCGTCGTCAAGTGGTAAGACACAGGATTTTGGTTCCTGCACTCGGAGGTTCGAATCCTCCCGCCCCAGCCAATCTGTTTCCTATGGGGATTGTACATATAACCGAGGATGCCGTGACCGCATCGGAATCCTCCGAAACCGAAACACCGATAAGTGACTATGAAGGATCTTGTTATATTTTCGGGGAATTCCTCTCCGGCGCTGACCGAACGAATCTGTAGCTACCTCGACCTGCCGGTGGGCGGCGCGAAGGTCAAAACCTTCAGCGACGGCGAGATTCAGATCGAAATTCACGAAAACGTGCGGTTGCGCGATATTTTTATCGTCCAGTCCACCTGCTCGCCCGTCAACGACAACCTGGTGGAACTCCTGCTCATGCTCGACGCCCTCAAGCGGTCGTCGGCCAAGCGGGTTACCGCCGTCATCCCCTACTACGGTTACGCCCGGCAGGACAAGAAAGTGGCCCCCCGGGTGCCCCTCAGCGCCAAGCTGACCGCCAACCTCATCACCACGGCCGGCGCCAACCGGGTCATCACCATGGATCTCCACGCCGGGCAGATCCAGGGGTTCTTCGACATCCCGGTTGACAACCTGTTCGCGACCCCTGTCTTCCTGGATTACATCAAGGAGACTTTCGACAACGACCAACTGGTGATCGTCTCCCCCGACGCCGGGGGCGTTGAACGGGCCCGGGCCTTCGCGAAACGCCTCAACTCGAACCTGGCCATCATCGACAAGCGCCGGGATGCCCCCAACAAAGCCAAAGCCATGGCCGTCATCGGCGACGTCTCCGACAAGGTGGCCGTAATCCTCGACGACATGGTCGACACCGCAGGCACCCTCACCGAGGCGGCGTCCGCGGTGATCCAGAACGGCGCCAGGGCGGTCCATTCCATGTGTACCCATCCGGTGCTCTCCGGGCCGGCCGTCGACCGGATAGAGAACTCGGAACTCAGCACCCTGGTGGTGACCGACACCGTCCCATTGAATGAAAAAGCCGCGGAATGCGGAAAGATCAAGGTTCTCTCCATCGCGGAACTGGTGGGTGAAGCCATCATCCGCAGCCATCGGGGAGATTCGGTCACCTCGCTTTTCGTCTAGCGCCGCACGCTAAAATATTTTGCCCCATTTAAGGAGGAACGTTTCTTGGAATTTATAGAACTTGCAGCAGATGTGAGAGAACAGTTCGGCAAGGGTCCGTCCCGGACCTTGCGCCGTGAAGGAAAAGTGCCCGCCGTCTTCTACGGCCGGGAAGCCGCCCCCATCCATCTTTCCCTCGACGCCAACAACCTGGGGAAGGTGCTCCGGGACGGCGGCTATTCCCAGGTCATGAAGCTCGTCATCCAGGACGGCGCCAAGACCACCAAGACCGTCATGTTCAAAGAGGTGCAGATCCATCCGGTCTCCATGAACCTGGTCCACGCCGACCTCTACGAAATCTCCATGGACCGGAAGATCACCGTCAACGTGCCCGTCAACACCTTCATCACCGAGGGGGAAGAGAGCAAGGGCGAGGCGGAAGGCGGCACCCTCCAGATCATCCGCCGGGAACTGGAAGTCTCCTGTCTTCCCAACCGGATTCCGGACGCCATCGACATCGACATCACGAACCTGGGCATCGGCGATGCGGTCCACATCGAAGAGATCGATCTGCCCGAAGGGGTCGAGGTGGACTGGGACGTCAACTTCACCGTGGTGAGCATCGCGGCGCCCATGAAGGAAGAACCCGAGGAAGAAGAAGAAGCGGAAGCCCTGGAAGGTGAAGAGGGCGAAGAAGCGGCGGAAGGTGAAGGGGAAAAGGCCGAAGGCGGGGAAGAAGGCTGATCCCGACGGTCGGGACCCCGGTTGCGCGATATGGCGGACGCTTCCCCAATTCTTGTGGCCGGCCTCGGAAATCCCGGCCCGAAATACGAAAGCACCCGCCACAATGTCGGCTTCATGGCCATCGACGCCCTGGCGACGGCTTACAGCATCCGCCTGGAGTCCAAGGGCCGATTCGACGCGCTGGTGGGACGCGGGGGCATCGAAGGGCGAACCGCGGTGCTCGCAAAGCCCCTTTCCTACATGAACCGAAGCGGGATTCCCACCCAGAGAATCGCCGCTTATTTTCGGATACTTAGCAAGGATCTGGTGGTCGTCCACGACGACATCGACCTTGCTTACGGAAGAATCAAAATCAAAGAGAAAGGAGGTCACGGCGGACACAATGGTTTGAAATCCATGATCGAGGCTTTTGGAAACGGGGATTTCGCCCGGATCCGCATCGGCATCGGTCGCCCGGAGACCGGCGATGGCGTGACCGGCCATGTCCTTGGGAAATTCCATTGCGACGAATGGACGGCGCTGGATCGGATCATCGAACGGTCCCGTGAAGCGGCAGTCAGTATCCTTTGCCACGGGGCAAAGGAGAGCATGAACGTTTTTAACCGTAAAGATCTGTTAACCTAAAGTAGATGGAGGGAAAAGAATGGAAACATTTTTGGCCAATGTACCCCTTTACAGCACCCTGGTCGGCGTCCTCGGCGTCGTCTTTGCAATCCTGCTCGCTCAGGTTGTCAAAAGCGCTCCGGCCGGCAACGAGCGCATGCAGGAAATCGCGGCCGCCATTCAGGAAGGCGCCATCGCCTATCTGAACCGTCAGTTGGTCAGCGTCGCCATCGCCGGCGGCGTCATTTTTATTATTGTCGCCTGGGCGCTGGGGTCTTACACAGCTTTCGGCTTTCTCATCGGCGCCGCGGCTTCATACCTGGCCGGTTACATCGGCATGCGGGTCTCCGTCATCGCCAATGTCCGGACCGCTGAAGCCGCCCGTCTCGGGGGGCTGCCCGCCGGTCTGTCCATGGCCTTCAAGGGCGGCACCGTGACCGGTCTCATGGTCGCCGGACTGGCTCTTACGGCGGTCGCCGGCTACTACACCTTTCTGATCCAGAGCGTCGGCATGGGCGTGCGTGAATCCGTCATCGCCCTGGTGGCCCTGGGATTTGGCGGCAGCCTCATCTCCATCTTCGCCCGTCTCGGCGGCGGCATCTTCACCAAGGGCGCCGACGTCGGCGCGGACCTGGTGGGCAAGGTCGAAGCCGGCATTCCCGAGGATGATCCGAGAAACCCCGCCACCATCGCCGACAACGTCGGGGATAACGTCGGCGACTGCGCCGGCATGGCCGCCGACCTGTTCGAGACCTATGCGGTTACAGCCGTCGCCGCCATGCTGATGGGCAACCTGCTTTTCCCCGATGTCCCCATGGCCACCGAATTCCCGCTGGTTCTGGGCGCCATCTCCATCGTTGCCTCCATCATCGCCACCTTCTTCGTCCGCCTGGGCGCAAAGAGCGAGTACATCATGGGCGCGCTGTACAAAGGCATGTTCGGCGCCTGCATCATCGCCGCCATCGCTTTCTACTACGCCTCCAAAGCAGCCATGACCGGCATGGGCGACATCACCCCCATGGACATTTATTACTCCACGCTGGTGGGGCTCGTGCTCACGGCGGTCATCGTGATCATCACCGAATACTACACCGGCACCTACGGGCCGGTTAAAAGCATCGCCGATGCGTCCACCACGGGCCACGGCACCAACATCATTTCCGGTCTGGCCGTCTCCATGCAGGCCACCGCCGCGCCGGTCATCGTCATCTGCATTTCCATCCTGCTGGCCTTCCACTTCGCCGGTCTTTACGGCATCGCCATGGCCGCCATGTCCATGCTCTCCATGACCGGCATGGTCATCGCCATCGACGCCTACGGCCCCATCACCGACAATGCCGGCGGCATCGCCGAAATGGCCGATATGGACGAGAGCGTCCGGGCCGTCACCGACCCGCTGGACGCGGTGGGCAACACCACCAAGGCCGTAACCAAGGGCTACGCCATCGGCTCCGCCGGTCTGGCCGCCCTGGTGCTGTTCGCCTGCTATGTGCAGGAGTTCGTCCTCCACGGCGCCGATCAGGCCATCCGATTCGATCTGTCAGACGTGAACGTTATTGTGGGCCTGTTTATCGGCGGCCTGCTGCCCTACCTGTTCGCATCCATCGCCATGAAGGCGGTGGGCAACGCCGGCGGCGCGGTGGTCGATGAAGTCCGTCGCCAGTTCCGCGAGATTCCGGGCATCATGGAAGGCACCGCGAAGCCCGATTACGCCCGCTGCGTGGACATCGTGACCAAGTTCGCCCTTAAGGAGATGCTGGTTCCGGCCCTTCTCCCTGTCATCGCGCCGGTCATTGTCGGCCTGTTCCTGGGCAAAGTGGCTCTGGGCGGACTCCTCATCGGCTCCATCGTCACCGGTATTTTCGTGGCCATTTCCATGACCACCGGCGGCGCGGCGTGGGACAACGCCAAGAAGTACATCGAGGACGGCCATCTGGGCGGCAAGGGCTCCGAAGCCCATAAAGCCGCGGTCACCGGCGACACCGTCGGCGACCCCTACAAAGATACGGCCGGCCCCGCGGTCAACCCGATGATCAAGATTCTCAACGTCGTGGCCCTGCTGATGGTGCCCTTCCTGATGTAATCCCGATTCATTCATCGGCTGACCCGTTTATCTGAAGGGTTGGCGCGGTCTCCGCGCCAACCCTTTTTTATTGATTGTTCCCCCCATGTATGATAAAAAGCAGTATTTGGATACACGCCAATCTTAGCGTCTTTAACGGATGGGTCGGTAAAAAATGATCGAAAAAAACGAAAACGGATCAGCAAGCCCCGAATGCCTCCGGACGTTCAAGGTGGGAGACCTCGCCGTCTATCCCGCCCACGGCGTGGGGCGGATCGATGCCATCGAGAGCAAGGTGATCAACGGGGAAAAGCACGATTTTTATATCATGAAGGTGCTCGAGAACGAGATGGTCATCATGATCCCCCTGGCCAATGTCGATTCGGTGGGCCTGCGGGACGTCATCAGCGATACCGATGTCCCCAAGATCTACGACATCATGCGCAACCACAAGGACATCCCCGTCGACAACCAGACCTGGAACCGCCGGTACCGCGAGTATATGGACAAGATCAAGACGGGCTCCCTCTTCGAGGTAGCCGAGGTGTTCCGGGATCTTTTCCTTCTCAAGCTCAACAAGGATCTCTCCTTCGGGGAACGCAAGCTCTACGACACCGCTCAGGCATTGCTCGTCAGCGAACTCTCCACCGCCAAAGAATCGGACGACGAAACGGTCCTGTCGGAACTCGAATCCCTGTTTGACGTAGAACAGTAACCCCCTTCCTTCTCCATGCCCGAGCACGACGGTGGTTTCACCTTCCGCATCGATACTTCCGACGCGGGCAAGCGGATCGATGTCCACCTCGCCGCCCTGATTCCGGACCTCTCCCGATCCCTGGCCGCCGATCTGCTGCGCCGGGGAGATATCCGCGTATTGGGGGACGTCAGAAAGCCCGGCTACCGGCTCCGGATCGGGGATGAAATCAACGGCCGCATCCCCCCGCCCGAGCCGACGCCGTTCAGGCCGGAACCGATTCCCCTGGACATTCTCCACGAGGACGCCGACCTGATCGTCCTCAACAAACCACCCGGCCTGGTGGTGCACCCGGCGCCCGGCCATGCGTCCGGCACCCTGGTCAACGGGCTTCTCCACCACTGCCCCGACCTGACCGGCATCGGGGGGGAGCGCCGTCCGGGCATCGTACACCGCCTGGATAAAGACACTTCCGGGGTTCTGGTCGCGGCCAAGACCGCCGCCGCCCAGGCCCGCCTCTCGGCCCTGTTCAAGGATCGCGCCGTCCGAAAAGAGTACCTGGCACTGGCCTACGGCCGGTTCAGGGGCCGTTCAGGCGTCATCGACACCCCCATCGCCCGCCACCCGACGGATCGCAAACGGATGTCGGCGCAGGACCACGGGCGTCCGGCAAAGACGCTGTGGCGGGTGCTGGAAGCTTACGACGGCATGGCCCTCCTCCACCTCCGAATCGAAACCGGACGGACCCACCAGATCCGGGTCCATTGCGCGTCCATGGACCATCCGGTGGTGGGCGACCCGGTCTACGGGGGGCGGAAACCGCCCCACCATCTGCCAAAGGGCGTCGCCGACAAAGTTAAAGGCGTGCATCGCCAGATGCTCCACGCCTGGCGGCTCACGCTGCGCCACCCCCGAACGGCGGAGCGGGTCGTTTTCACCGCGACGGCGCCGTCGGACATGGACGACCTCATCGCCTTTCTACGGCGGTCTTCCGGCTTTCCGGAGGATGCGCCGCTCCCCCCGGATGAACCGCTTGACAACCCCTGAACCCGAAGGTTATTTTTTTCGATGAC
>JAABTM010000260.1 GCA_011389855.1 Desulfobacteraceae bacterium | reverse complement strand
ACGCCGACGCCGCCGGGGGTGATCTCACCAGAAAAAACATTGATGATGCGCCCGTCCGTCAGCACCAGATCGGCGGGTTCTTCTCCCCTTGCACAGCGGATCATGCGGGCCACGTTCATGATGGAGGGTCTTTCGGGGCGTCAGCCGTTGGTGGATATGGAAGCGGCAATGCCGTCAACGGCATCCCGGATGGCGGGCCAGTGGAGCGTTTTGAGACGACGATCCCGCAACACCCATCGCCCCGCCGCCATCACGTCTCTCACATCCGCCCCGCCGGCCGAGTAGACGAGGTGGGATTCAGGGCGATGCATCGGTTGGAGGTGGGGGCTTCCCGTGTCGAGGACGACGATGTCCGCCGATTTGCCCTTTTCCAGCGATCCAATGCGGTCGGACAGTCCCAGGGCTTCGGCGCCCCTGATCGTCGCCATCTCCAGAATCGTTCGCGCGTCCATGACCGTGGGATCGGAGGCGGCGACTTTATGAAGCTTCGCCGCCATGTCCATGGTCCGAAACATATCCAGGGTGTTGCCGCTGGCGCAGCCGTCCGTGCCCAATCCCACCGGGATGCCGGCCCGGAGCATCTCCACCGCCTGCGCGATCCCGCCGGCCAGCTTCATGTTGCTGAGCGGGCAATGGGACGCCGCCGCCCGTCGGCGATTCAGAATAGAGATATCTTCCATATCTGCCCAGACGGCGTGAACGACCAGGGTGCGCTCATCCAGTACGCCCAAATGATCGAGATAAGCGATGGGCGACCGGCCGTGCTCTTCCTGGATCCGCCGGCATTCCGGCCGGGTCTCCGCCGCATGGATCTGAAAAATCAGATCGCCGGCGGCTTTTTTGGCGCGCCGGAGCGTCCCGGGGGAACAGGTATAGGGGGAATGACAAAAAATGGAAGGCATAATCAGGGGGGAGCGGTCCCGCCATTTCTCCGTATAAGCCAGGGCGTGGTCCACATTCTTCGAAGGATCCCCCACGCCGGGGGCGGGATAGTCGATCACCCCCTGCCCCAGCACCGCCCGGATGCCCGCCGCATCCACGGCCTCCGCCACGGCGTCCTCGTGGAAATAGCCGTCGCAACAGGTGGTGGTCCCCGACAGGATCATTTCGGCGCACGCCAGGAGCGTCGCGGGTCCGACCGTCCCGGGCGTGATATAGCGTTCTTCCGCCGGAAAGATGTGCTCCTGGAGCCAGGTCATCAGCGGCAGATCGTCGGCCAGCCCCCGAAACAAGGTCATGGGCAAATGGGTGTGGGTGTTGACAAAGCCCGGGAAAACGATACCGCCCCCGGCATCCACGCATTCACCGGCGGCGGACCGGCCCGCGTCCGGGGTCAGGGCGCCGATGTCGACAATGCGCCCGTTTTTTACGGCGACAAACCCGTTTTCAATGATATCGAAATCCGGGTTGACGGTAACGACGGTCCCGTTGTGGATGAGCGTATCCCAGTCCATGGGGAGTGTCAAACCACACCCCTTCCGCGCTGTCAAGGAACAAAAAAATCCCGCGGCGATGGGACTCGCTCGCGGGATTTTTTTGCGACAGTGGCTGTCGTTACTTTTTTTCTTCTTTGACCTCTTCGAAATCGGCGTCCACCACGTCTTCGTCCGCGTTGGCGGCGCCCGCGCCGCCGCCGGGCTGGCCGCCCTCGCCTTCAGCGCCCGGCTGTTCGCCGGATGCCTGCTGATACATGGCTTCGGCCAGCTTGTGGGAGGACTGGGTCAGTTCGTCGCTCAACCGTTTGATCTCCGCGGCGTCGTCTCCTTCCATGGCTTTTCTCAGCTTGCCGATGGCGTCTTCCACGGTGCTCTTGGTGGCGCCGTCCACCTTGTCGCCGAGGTCCTTCAGAGACTTTTCGGTCTGGTAGATGAGAGAATCCGCCGTGTTTTTGGCCTCCACCAGTTCGCGCTTTTTCTTGTCGTCATCGGCATGGGCCTCGGCGTCTTTCACCAGTTGGTCGATTTCCTCCTGGGAAAGGCCGCTGGACGCGGTGATCCGGATCGACTGCTCCTTGCCCGTCGCCAGATCCTTGGCCGACACGTTCACGATGCCGTTGGCGTCGATGTCGAACGTCACCTCGATCTGGGGCACGCCCCGGGGCGCCGCCGGGATGCCCACCAACTCGAATCGTCCAAGGGTTTTATTGCCCGACGACATCTCCCGCTCGCCCTGGAGCACATGGATCGACACGGCCGGCTGGTTGTCCGCCGCCGTAGAGAACACCTGGCTTTTTTTGGTCGGGATGGTGGTGTTTTTTTCGATGAGCTTGGTCATGACGCCGCCCAGGGTCTCGATGCCCAGGGAAAGCGGCGTCACGTCCAGAAGCAGGACGTCCTTCACGTCGCCTTTGAGCACGCCGCCCTGGATGGCCGCCCCGATCGCCACCACCTCGTCGGGATTGACGCCCTTGTGCGGCTCCCGCTCGAAGATCTTCTTGACCCGGTCCTGTACCGCCGGCATCCGGATCATGCCGCCCACCAGGATCACTTCGTTGATGTCGCCGGCGCTCATTCCGGCATCTTTCATGGCCATTCGGCAAGGCCCTTCCAGATTGTCCAGGAGATCGCTGACCAGGGATTCGAGTTTGGACCGGCTGATCTTGATGTTCAAATGTTTGGGGCCGCTGGCGTCCGCCGTGATAAAGGGCAGATTGACGTCGGTTTCAACGGAGGACGAGAGTTCCATTTTGGCCTTCTCCGCCGCCTCTTTCAGCCGCTGCAGCGCCATTTTGTCGCTTCTGAGGTCAATGCCCTGATCCTTCTTGAACTCGTCCGCCAGGAAATCGATGATGCGCAGGTCGAAGTCTTCGCCGCCGAGGTGCGTGTCGCCGTTGGTGGCCTTGACCTCGAACACCCCGTCGCCGATCTCGAGGATGGAAATGTCGAACGTGCCGCCGCCCAGGTCGAAAACCGCGATCTTTTCTTCGGTCTTTTTATCCAGCCCATAGGCCAGGGACGCGGCCGTGGGCTCGTTGATGATGCGAAGCACATTGAGCCCGGCGATTCTCCCCGCGTCCTTGGTGGCCTGGCGCTGGTTGTCGTCGAAATAAGCCGGAACGGTGATGACCGCATCCGTCACCTGTTCCCCGAGATATTCCTCGGCGGAATGCTTGATGTCGGCCAGGATAAACGAGGAAATCTCAGCGGGGCTGTGCTGCTTGCCCCGAATGTTGATGCGGATGTCGCCGTTGCTCGCCTCCTCGATTTTATAGGGGAGGATTTTCACATCCCGCTGGACTTCCTTTGAAGAAAACTTGCGTCCGATGAGACGCTTTACGCCGAAAACCGTGTTTTCCGGGTTGGTGATGGACTGACGTTTCGCGATCTGACCCACCAGCCGTTCACCGCTTTCGGAAACCGCCACCACCGAGGGGGTCGTCCGCCCGCCTTCGGGGTTTGTAATGACTTTGGCCTCACTGCCTTCCATGACCGCGACACAGGAATTGGTCGTTCCCAGGTCTATTCCGATTACTTTGCCCATTTCTTCTCCTCCTTAAACCATTTATATCTTTCGGTCATCTCTTTCGGTGTTGGGCGCCGTATGCTTTGGGTCGTCATCGGAGAACACCACCCAACATGATTATGATATGTTATTGTTATTTCGATCCGTCTTCGCCTTTGGAAACCACCACCATGGAAGGCCTCAAAAGTCGTTCCTGAATCATGTAGCCTTTCTGGAATTCTCTGATGACGGTATTTTCCGGAAATGTCTCGGAGGATTCTTGCATGGCGGCTTCGTGGACCGAGGGATTGAACGGTTTTCCTTCCGCTTCAACGGGGGTCACGCCGAATTTCTCGAAGACTTTCAGAATCTCCTTGCGGGTCATCTCGATGCCCTCCAGCAGCCCCTCGTCCCCTTTGCCGTTTTCCTTTGCGGATCGAATCGCCAGTTCCAGGTTGTCCACGACCGGCAGCAGCGCCTTGATCAGGGCTTCGTTGGCATATTTGCGGTGGGCGTCCACTTCCCGCGCGGATCGCTTTTTGTAATTCTCGAATTCCGCTGAGACCCTGAGAACGCGATCCTGTGCTTCCCTGAGTTCCTCCCGGGCGGAGGCCAATTTCTCCTGGATGTCGTCCCCAGGTTCCGGGGCGCCGTCCGACGCATCCGTTGCGGGATCGTCTCCTTCCGGCTGTCGTCCCTCCTGGGCCGTCTCTTCACCGCCGTCCAAATCCGCCTGACCGGACCCCTGTTCCTCCACATCCGTTTTCTCGTCCTCCTCCGGACGTTTCTTGTCGCCTTTATCCGTCATGGGTTGCCGTCACCTCTCAATTTGCCTCAATTTTTTTCGGATAGCTCGGTTCCAACATTGACAACAAAATAATACGGCATGAAGTAATGTCAAGATGACGGAAAAAGGAGAAGGAGTCGGGATTTTCCGGCTTTATGGCGTGAGAAAAAGGGATATGAGGAGAGGTTGTGCACCCCCTATCGAATGCTTTACCCGATCATCCGGCGCCAGGAAATGGCCGGGATCGATCCGTGACACAGACGCCATTGCTTATCGCTGCTTCCTTCCGGACCTGACGAGGTTCGCAACTGTCTGTTGCACGGCGGCCGACCAAAACGGCGGCCGGAGATCGGGTTGTGATCCTCCAGGGGGAGTTCAGCCCCGCGTAAAGCGGATTTCGGGTGAAGGGCACCGCTAACTCCCCGCCTAGCACAACCATCTTTATTATAATTCACTCTGATGGATTTTCAAGGATAAAAAAGGAAAAGTTTCCGTTCTTTTTTGGCGGTCCTTGTATTGACTTCCGTTGTATCCTGACAGATATTCTTCCCTTATGCAGGCCCGACGACTATTACAGCGTGTGCGCCGGACCATCGCCGCCCACCGGATGTTGACCCCCGGAGATGCGGTTCTGGTCGGCGTTTCCGGGGGACCCGATTCCGTCGCCCTGGTCCATCTGCTGCGCGGCCTCGCGTCCGGACTGAGGCTCCGCCTCGGGATAATCCATCTCAATCACGGTCTGCGAGGGGCGGATTCGGACTCGGACGCCGATTTTGTCAGATCTCTTGCCGGAGAACTGAACTTGCCGTTTTTTAAAAGAAAAGCGGACGTCAACAGCTTCCGGAAAACCCACGGGCTCTCCCTCGAAGAGGCGTCCCGGCGGGTCCGCTATGCTTACTTCGCGGAAATCGCCGGGGCCAACCATTATAACAGGGTCGCTTTAGGGCACCATGGAGACGACAACGCCGAACTCGTGCTGATGAATCTCATCAGGGGAAGCGGCCCCCAGGGCCTCTCCGGGATCCCCCCGGTGCGGGAGGATCTGTATATTCGACCCCTGATCGATCTGTCCCGGGAAGAGATAGAAGGATTTCTGGATGAGGAAAAAATTTACTGTGTCATCGATGCTTCCAACAAAGACCCGCGCCATCGCCGAAACCGAATCCGGCATGAGCTGATCCCGTCCATCCGGGACGCCTACAATCCGGACATCTCGGGCGCCCTTTCGCGACTGGCCGCCATCATGCGCGACGAAAACGCCTGGATCGACGGTATGGCGGAAACAGCCTTTCGGGACTGCATCCTGGCGCAAGAAGACGATCTGTTGATCCTTTCCCCGGCAAGACTGGCCTCGCTGGAAACGCCTTTGGCCAGGCGAGTTCTTCGTAAAGCGCTTTTGGAAATCCGGCACGACCTCCGGCGGATTCGGTACGTCCACATCGACGCCATCTACGATCTCATCGGAAATTCACCGGACGACGAACCGACCGAAAAGGAAATCCATCTGCCTCACAGAATCCACGTTCAAGGGACGGGAAATCGGATCATGATCCGGCGGAGCCCGCACAGTTTGAGGGAAGCGTCGGCATCCGCCGGACCGAATATCCACGATTTCAATTACCTCGTTCGCGAACCCGACGCCGGGGCCGTCGATCTTCACATCCGTGAAATCAATGCCCGGATGCGATTTTCCACTCTGGCCGGAACCGCGCTGCCCGATGATCTGTCATCTTCAACAACGGCCTGTTTCGATTTTGATGCGCTCGTCTTCCCTCTGACCGTCAGGCCGCCGCGTCCCGGAGATCGCTTCATCCCATTGGGCATGCGGGGATCTCAAAAGCTGAAGGACTTCTTCATCAACCGGAAAATCCCCAGAAGCGAACGCGGCCGATGCCCGCTGCTGATTTCCGGCGACGCCGTTATCTGGATCGCCGGTCTCCGGACGGCGGAATTCGGGAAGGCGACGGCCCATACCCAAAAACTCTTAAAGGTTGAACTTTCTCTTGCCTAATTTGATATGATGGATAATATTATATTGTTGGTCAACTTTTGTCAGGAGGTAATCGCTTTTGAATCCGTTTTATAAGAACCTAGCGCTATGGCTGGTCATCACCCTCATGATGATCATGCTTTACAATCTTTTCAATCAACAACAACCGGCTGAAACCAGCGTCAGCTACACTGAATTCCTGTCCATGGTGGATAACGGCCGCGTTTCGGAAGTGGTCATTCAGGATCAGGAACTGCTCATAACCGACGCCGACGGCAACCGCTTCAAAATCTATGCGCCGGAAGACGCCGACCTTGTGCGGACCCTTCGCGACAGAGGCGTTGTCATCAAAGCCAAACCCCCGGCCGAGTCCCCGTGGTTCGTCTCCGTGCTGGTCTCCTGGTTCCCCATGATCGTGCTGATCGGGGTCTGGATATTTTTTATGCGGCAGATGCAATCGGGCGGCGGCAAAGCGCTGTCTTTCGGCAAGAGCCGGGCGCGCCTGCTCAACGACCAGGCGGAGAAGGTCACCTTCGAGGATGTGGCCGGCGTGGACGAAGCCAAGGAAGAGCTGTCGGAAATCGTCGATTTCCTGAAAGATCCCAAAAAGTTCACCCGACTGGGCGGACGCATCCCGAAAGGGGTTCTGCTCATGGGCCCGCCGGGCACGGGCAAGACCCTCCTGGGTCGCGCCATCGCCGGGGAGGCCGGCGTCCCCTTCTTCAGCATCAGCGGATCCGATTTCGTGGAGATGTTCGTGGGCGTGGGCGCCTCCCGGGTGAGGGACCTGTTCGTCCAGGGAAAGAAGAACGCGCCCTGCATCATCTTCGTGGACGAAATCGATGCGGTCGGCCGGCACCGCGGCGCCGGGCTCGGCGGCGGCCACGACGAACGGGAGCAAACCCTGAACCAGCTCCTGGTGGAGATGGACGGGTTCGAATCCAACGAAGGCGTCATCCTCATTTCGGCCACCAACCGCCCGGACGTTCTGGATCCCGCTCTGATGCGCCCCGGTCGATTCGACCGGCAG
>JAABTM010000259.1 GCA_011389855.1 Desulfobacteraceae bacterium | reverse complement strand
TTTCATGATCGAAGGAAGGATGGGAAAGTTGGTTGTGGAGGGGGCCGTCGTTGGTGAGCAGCAGCAGACCGGTGGACTCCTTGTCGAGCCGCCCCACGGGGAAGACCCGCTCGGGGATGTCCAGCAGATCCACCACCACCCGCTCGCCGGGGTGATCGCAGGAGGTCACGCACCCTTTTGGCTTGTTCAGGGCGATGTACACGGTCGACGCCGCCGGACGGACGGGTTCGCCCTTGAAGGTCACCCGGTCCGCGGCCGGGTCCACCTTGGTCCCCAGTTCGGTGACGGTTCGGCCGTTGACGGCCACGTCCCCGGCCTGGATGTGTTCCTCCCCCTTTCGCCGGGAACAGACGCCGGCGGCGGAGAGGAATTTTTGTAAGCGCATTTGGGACAAGAAACCGATCCTTGTTTATGAGAGTTTCTCCCATTCCCACTCCGCCACGTTCCGCTTTTCCGAATCGAAATTCACGCCCAGGAGGATGATCTTTTTGCCGGTTTGCCGGAACATGTCAGGGTATCCCTTATCATGGATTTGCTTCAGGGCGGCCTTCGCGCTCCGGTTGCATTTGAATTCGATGATATACGCCTTGTCGGAAAATTCCACCACCAGGTCGATCCGGCCCCGGTAGTGCAGCACCTCGCTGCGGGCGCTGGCCCCCGACGCGCTGACCATGAGGTAAAAAATGGTGTGGAACCAGGCTTCGTTGCGCTCAATTTCCAGCGTGTAGGAAATGGTCGCAAAAATAGCGGTCATGGCTTCGAAGAATTCTTCAAGCCGCTCTTTTTGAAGACGCGACGCAAGGGTCAAAACCTGGGAATACGCCTCCTGTGGCTCGACGTAGGAAGCGAGCAAATGTTTCAGGAACGATTTTTTGACTTCCCGGTTGGGATAGTCAAAGCAATAAATCTCTTCGTCATGGTCAACGTCTTTGATGGTGACGTAGCCGGTTTGAAACAGGATCGCCTCCGGCTTCAGGTTTTCGATTTCATAGGTGCTGAACATGGTTTCGTCGGTTTGAAGATTTTCGATCATGGGCGGGGGGAAATGGCGTTCTTTCAAAAGGTTGACCAAAAACGTCGGCGTGCCGGTTTCAAACCAGTAATTCTTGAAGGCTCTTTCGTCCAGCGCCTTGAGTACGGAAAAAGGGTTGTAGACCTTTGTGTCTTTTTCGGAAAACCGGTATCCATTATAATAGTCTTTCAGCCCATCGATGATCTCCGCTTCGGAGCATCCGCGCTCTTCGGCAAACGCCCGGATGTGGCCGGCAAAGTCGGTCTCCAGTTCCGATTGGGTGTAGCCAAGCATGTCGGCATGGCGATGGTGCATGGTGATGTCCTCTAAATTGTTGAGTCCGGAATAAATCGACGCACGGCTGAACTTGTAAACGCATGTGAAAAACACGAACCGGAGACACGGCGCTACATTAAGCCCCTTCAGGACGCCGAAAAAATGCTCCATGACATCCCGGTTTTTTTTCGCGATCTCAAGCGCGTCCCGACCTTTCCCCAAATGGGAAATGATCGGTTTGTCGTATTCATCGACGAGAACGACCACGCCAACGCCGAACTTGCTCTCAAGCGCCAGGATCAATTCCTGGAATTGGGTTCCGATAAAATGGGTCTCAATGGAAACTTCATGGCGCTCCGCCGTCCGTTTTAAGGTAAGGGCCAATGATTCCCGCATGATGTCCGGTCGCTGATGGGGGACGCTGTTGAAATCGATGGCCACCACCGGATGCGCTTTCCATTCCCAATCCCCGCGTTCCGAAATCCACAGCCCGTCAAACAGCTCTTTTTTGCCCTGGAACAGGCATTTGAGCGTGGAAACCGTCAGGGATTTGCCGAACCGGCGGGGGCGGGAGAGGAAATAATAATCGCCCGAATCCACCATCTGAAAAATATGGTGGGTTTTGTCCACATACAGGTCTTTTGAGGTTCGGATGGTTTCAAAAGATGATTTGCCGATGGGCAGATTGGACAAGGTTTCCATTGGATGTGTCTTTTCCGTTCTTCTTGTGAACATATCAGATGATTACAACCACAAGCAGCGTTGTCCGCCTCACCCCGTATTCCGCAACCCCTGCGCGATGCCGTTCAGGGTCGTTCCCAGAATCCGGTCGATGCGTTCCCGGTCGGGGTGGTCTTCGGCCATGTCCTGCTTTTCCCGCAACAGATGAATCTGAATGAGGGCCAGGGGGTCGAGGTAAGGGTCGCGATGGATAATGGCGGTTTGGAGAAGGGGCTGGTCCGCGATGAGGTATCGGGTGTCGCGGATTTTGAGCAGCGCGTCCACGGTGCGGCGGTATTCGGATTCGAGGTCGTCCCACAATGTTTTGTGGCGGGGCGCCAGGGTCTCGACGTAGGTTCGGGCGATTTCCAGGTCCGTCTTGGCGCAGATCATCTCGATCTTGCCCAGGAGGTCGTCGAAAAAGCACCAGGCGTCGGCCATCTCCCGCAGCGTCTCAAGGCCGCCCGCTTCGTCGATGATCGTCGACAGGGCCGTCCCCACGCCGAGCCAGGCCGGCAGGTTGAGCCGGATCTGGGTCCAGCCGAAGACCCAGGGGATGGCCCGGATCGACGCCATGGAGGCGCCGCCGCCCCGGTAAGCGGGTCGGGAGCCGAAATGGACGTTGGCCAGCTCCCGGACCGGCGTGGCGGTCTGGAAGAGGTCGAACAGCTCGTCCCCTTCGTGGACCCGTTCCCGGTAAACCGGCAGGGCCAGGTCCGCCAGACGGTCCATCACTTCCCGGTACCGCGTTTCGTCCGACGGATCGATGTCCCGGCGCCACTCCGTGAACGATGCCATCAGCGCCCCGGTCAGGGTGAGTTCCATATTGTACTCGGCCATGGGGATGAGACCGTATTTCTGGCTGATCACCTCCCCCTGTTCGGTGATTTTGATGCGGCCGTTCACCGAACCGGGCGGCAGGGCCGACAGGGCCCGGAAGACCGGCGAACCGCCCCCGCGCCCCACCGTGCCGCCCCGGCCGTGGAAGAAGGTGACGGCGACGCCGGCCTCCCGGCAGATGGCGGCCAGATCCTCCTGGGCCCGGTACAAAGCCCAGGAGGCCGGCATCAGTCCGGCGTCCTTGCTGGAATCGGAATAGCCGATCATGATCTCCTGGCGCATCCCCCGGGCCGCCAGTTGACGCTTGTAGGCCGGATCTTTCAAAAGATCGCCCACCAGGCCGGGCGCGCCCTTCAGGTCCGTTAGGGTCTCCAGCAGGGGGACGACGTCGATATGGGACCGGGGCGGGTCGGCGGCCAGGTCCACCAGGTCCGCCTCCCGGGCCAGGAGCAGCACCCGAAGGACATCCTCGGGCGCATGGGTCATGGAGATGATGTAGGCGGCGGCGGCCGTTTCCCCCAGTTCCGATTGGAGTTGCCGGATGGTTCCGAACACCTCGGCGGTCTGCCGGGTCCGGTCGGACAGGGGCAGATGGCGGCCGAGGATCGGCCGGCGGCCCAGCAGCTCCTTTCTCAACTGTCCGGCGTCCATGGGCGGCAGGTCCAGGGTGTCGCAAATCTCTTTAAGGGCGTCGGTGTGGACGCCGGCTTCCTGGCGGATGTCCATGGCGTATCCGTAAAAGCCGTGGATCCGGACGCTGGTGAGCAGCGGGTCGAGAAATGTGCGGATGGAATAATGGGCGCCGACGGCCTCGAGGGCGTCGCGCATCAGCGCCAGATCCGCCCGGAAAGCCGCCGCGTCGGGATAGGCGTGGGCCGTCTCCCCGGCGGACGCCCCGGACAGTTTCCGGTGGACCGCTTCCAGCCGGGCCTTCATGAAATCGAGCTTCATCCGCAACGGCTCACGCTTGTTCCGGTCGGTGTTCCGGACAACGGCATACTTTTCACGGTCTTCCGCCAGCGAAGCGGTCAGGGCTTCAGGGGCCGTTTTGATCTGGGTCGACAGGGAGAGAGCCTCGATCAGCTCCCTTATCTTTCGGATGTAGAGGTCGAGGAGCGTGGCGGCGGTCTGACGGCCGGCCTGGAGGGTCACCTCCGGCGTCACATGGGGATTGCCGTCCCGGTCGCCCCCCACCCAACTGCCGATGCGCATCAGGGCCGGCACGTCCAGCGGTTCGTCGAAGACGCTCATGAAGGCCCGGCGCAGGGATTTGGCCACGGCGATGTCCAGCTCCAGCAGCCGGTGCTCCAGGTACCAGAGGACGTTGCTCACCTCGTGCATCACCGACGGCCGGTCCTCCCGCACTTCCGCCGTGAGCCAGAGCATCTCCACCTCGGCTTCCAGATCCTCTTCCAGCTCCCGTCGCTCCACCGGATCCGCCTCGTCCAGGACCAGCAGCCGATCCGCGACCCGGGCCTGGAGGTCGAGCACCGTATGACGGGTGGCCTCGGTGGGGTGGGCGGTAAAGACCGGCCGGACCTCCATCCGCTCCAGAAAACCGGCCACGGTTTCCGCATCGTGTCCGGCCGCTTTCAGTTGGGTCATGGCCCAGCGATAGGTCCCGGGCCGGGGCTCGGAGTCGGTTCGGCGGTCCTCGTCCCGGTGCATCTCGGTCTGATAGACCTGCTCGGCCGTGTTGATCAGCAGAAAAAAGAGGGCGAAGGCCCGGGCCACGGTGCCCAGAGTGGCCAGTTCCAGCTTTCCGACGACCTTCAGCAGATGGTCCAGGTCGGCGGCGTCCGGCTCCCCGTCCCGCCGGGACCGGCATTCGGTTCGCAGATGCTCCACCGCCTTGAAGCACGATTCCCCCTCCAGCCGCCGGATGACCCGGCCCAGGGTCGTGGCCAGCAGCCGGACGGTCTCGTGCAGGGGCTGGTCGTCTTCGTGGTCGTGATGGGGGGGCAGCAGGGTCATGGGTTGTCGGGGGTCGGCGTCGGGCATGGGTTGTGTCTCCGTTTGGGATAGATGGGTATGCGTTACGGTCACATTTATGAAATTATCACAGGATGCCTTCGCTGAACACCTTTAACAAATCCTGGGCGCCATGCACGACCGCAAGGATATCTATTTGACCGTCAACATCGCTGATTCTGTAAACAATTCGATGATTTCTGAAAATAATTTCCCGAAAGGCATGCGATTCAAACTCGGGCACTTTTCTACCGCATTCCGGCATTCGCTTCAATTTTTCAGTGGATTCGACAAGTGACTGAACGTACCTTCTTGCGTAAACTTTTGAATCGGTTGCTATGTAATCATAGATGGATTTGAGGTGCTTGCTCGATTTTTCCGTCCACCTTATTTTGACCATTCGTCAACTCGTTCCAGCAACTCTTCAGTTGAAATCACCCTGCCGGCTTCGGCATCTTCCAGCCCTTCCAGGACCTGGGCGACAAAGTTGATCCGGTACATGATGTCATCCAGTGTACATCGGTCGGGTAAACGTCTGATGGTTTCGATTGTTGCTTCTTTAAGTGGATTCATTGGTTTTTTGCCCCTGATCACTGTGCCGGCACTGAATTGTACGGTTCTATTGTTTTGGCAACAGCATCTTGGTGGATTCCTTTTCTTTCGCACTTTTCATAAACAAACTCGGGGGCCAGGCCGATTCCCGATCCCCATTCTATCGTGTCAAATAGTTCAGACCATGCCAATACAAGCTTTGAGTTCTGAGAGCGCAGACTGGCAAAGACGCAGATTTTCGCGTGCAAGTTCATCCAAGGGGTCCATGGCAACCGCTTTCAACAATAATTCTTCAGCCTCTTCAATCTGCCCCGCTATGAACATGGTCCACCCGAGATCGTTCACCAGACTCTGGCTGTCCGGTTCAATCTCCAATGCCCTCTGCGACGCCTCTATTGCCTCGTCGAACAATTCCTGGTGGCCCGCGCAACATCCCAGTCCCTGATAAAGGCTTACATATCCGGGAAACCTCTCAATCGCCGCTCTATACAGCTCCAAGCCTTCCGCGTACCGCTCTTCTTGAATGAGGAAGTCCCCGGCCTTGTCTATGATTTCCCAGAGATCCCCGAAGTCGTCCGGGAGCGAGAGCAAAGCCGTGAAAAGGCGCGCCCCCTCGTCAGGGTTCCCGCGCTGGTATTCGATCGACCCCATGGTCAAAACGGCAGGGGCTTACTACCCATGAAAACCCCCAAAGCCCCTGCTATCTTCAAACTCAACCCGGTAATAAATTTCAGATAATGGCAATTCGAATTCAATGGACTCGATTTTAAAGGACTGTTCCATGTCTTCGTAAGAAAAATATTTCCATCCGCCGTCATCGCCACGAATATATTTTTCGACCTGACAATAATTCTGAGAAACAAGAAGATATTCCTGAAGTGTGGGAATAAGTCGATAATGCGTGAACTTTTTCCCTCGATCATAGGCTTCGGTTGATGTTGAAAGGATTTCCATAATAACGACGGGATTGAGCAGGGTCTCAACGCCCATCATCTTTTCCAACTCGATGTCTCCGCGGACAACCACTATATCGGGATAAATGTACTTTCCAATCTCGTTGATTTTGACCCGCATATCGCTTGCAAATGGTCTGCATGGCGAATTCTTCAATTGGTTTCCCAACTCCCTGACAATATTGGCACTAATTTGGTTATGATTCAAACTGCCGCCTGTCATGGCAAAAATTTCACCTTCAAAGTACTCATGTCTGATTTCCGAGTTTTTTTCAAACTCAAGGTACTCATCAGGCGCCATTCGGTTCTTTTCTTTTGGTTTGACGATCATAATCGACCCTTTATTTCAGATATCCGTTTCAAATGCGTGTATCTTTACAACGTCAGGCTTTGTCTTTGTTGTTTTCCTTGGTTCGACCTTCTTTACTATGCCATAACGCCGGCGAAGCGCCTCTTCGTCGGCTTGTTCGGCTTCCATCACTTGACATCAACTCAGAGAACACCGAGCGAATTCGGCTTTTGTGCGCCGCTTCGATCGAATCGACGCCTACGCCTCCTTAAGCACTTTGATGGAGACGCCCTGCACCATGTCCTTCACATTCTCCCTGTAGGAGGCCATGTGAGGAGCTTTGAAGTGCTCGTGCAGGGCTTCCACTGATTTCCACTTCTCGATCACGGTGACGACATTCTCATCGAGTTTCTGCGGAAGAATATCCGCCGGGACATCAACTGTTGGGTAATACTCGATGCACCCGGCCTCTGTTCGGTCTGGTTATAAATTAAGTTCCATTTCCCTGGAAATCCAATGAATTAACCGAAAATAAAATAAGTATCTTCTTGATAGTGCGCTACAAAGAAAGGTCAATCCACAAATGTGTTAGATGAAGTACACTGTGGGCACGGTTTACAACTGATGAATACTCAATAATT
>JAABTM010000258.1 GCA_011389855.1 Desulfobacteraceae bacterium | reverse complement strand
ATCCTGGAAATAGGCAAGCGGCATGTGGATCACCGACCGGTCGAAGGCGTCCTGACCCGAGCTGAAGATCCCTTTGACCGTGAGGACCGTGGCCGCCACCGACCCGTCGCGTCCCTGGCCTAGCACCGTCAGTTCGTCGCCGACGCCGACATCGAGGTTCCGGGCCAGCAGCCGGCCCACCAGGGCGGCGTCCGTGTCGTCGTTGTCCAGGTATTCGCCCTCCCGGATGAGGGTTTCCAGCGTCGATACGTCCGCCTCCCGCTCCGGGTCGATGCCCACCACCAGGCCGCCGTAGGTGCGGTCTTTCGACGACAGAAGGGAGAAGCCGTTGGCCCGGAAGGTGTAGGCCGAAACATCCGGGTCCGCCTCCAGGATTCCGGCCGCGGCTGAAGGATCTTCCACCACCTTCCGCATGTCCTGGTTGTCGTGGTAGCCTTTCGCCTGGACCTTCAGGTGACCCGTCTGGATTCGGACCGACGCGTCGATCATGGTTTCGTAGCTGCCGAATTGAAACGACAGCATGAAGATCAGCAGGAGGCTGGCGAAGGCGATGGCGCCGACCGTCAACAGCGTTCGCCGGGGATTGCGCCAGAGGTTGCGCCACGCCATTTTGGCGGTGTCCGCGGCCATTACCGGGCCTCCTATCGACCCGGGTTGCGCAGGGCGGAGACCGTGAACAGCCGGTCCGGGAGGTCGTCCCTGAATTCGAGTTCCCGGTAGTTCAGCTCCGTGTATTCGTCTTCCACATCGGCTTTCCGCATCCGCCACACCTTGGGGAAAAGTTTGCCGTCCATCATCCGGATGTCCATGGTCTCCATGACCTTGACCGGTTCGAGGTCTTCGTCAAAAAATACCTCCTCCAGGAAAATGAGATCCTCCCGGATTTTCAGGGTCTGCATCCCCCACACCACAGGCGCGCCCGGTTTGGGCATCGATTTGATGGTGTAGACCTTTTTGCCGTCCCGTGTTTCCACCCCTTCGAGCGCGTGGGTGTAATCGTGGAGGAGACTGTCGCTCTTGGCCAGGTCGTTGTTGGAAAAATCCGATCCCATCCAGGACTGGGACATCATGGAGGGCGGCAGCTTGATCACCCGGTTGACCTTTGGGTTGAAGGTCCACATTTCGCCGCCTTTTTTGAGGGTGCCGTTGCCCCGGTCCCGGGGCGGCTCCAGGATGGTGAAGAGGCTGTCGGTCGTTCCTTTCGTCCAGGCCTTGATGGTCATGGACCGCTCCCAGTCGGGGCGGTGAATGGTCATCCGGACCGTCGAGACGGAGGCCTTCCCGCGCCGGTAATCGAAGGCGTCGTTGACCAGGGCCGCCGGATCGGGCTGTTCCGCATGGGCGATGGCCGCCGCGGCCAGAAAAATGACCGGAAAGATGAGGCTCGGCGTTCCGCTTTTCAATGCCATTGTCATCGCTCAACCATACCCCAATCCACTGAATCCGTCAAACTGATTGCCGGTTCGGCGTCGATTTAACCTTGTGGATTCGAGCGGTTTTGATTATAGAGTACCCGACGTCCCGGCGAGTCCGGTCTTGTATGGCGCGGCCTTCAAGTCGGCGGCCGTCATCATCGCGGAGGGACTCGAACCAACGGACGACTAATGAAAGCAAGAGGAGAGGATAAATGTTTGGAAAGAGAAGAACGGTGGGGAAAAAGATCGGAATCGGGTTCGGCGTCGTGCTGGCCCTCCTGGTGTTGGCGGTGGTCGCCAGTTTTTTTGGAGTGGGTCATATCGTGGCGGACGCCGAGGAGGTGATCAAAGGCAATCAACTCGACGGCAACATGGCCCAGAAAGAGGTGGACCATCTCAACTGGGCCATCCAGGTCGACGCGCTGTTGACCGACGACGCCGTACACGAGCTGACGGTGGAACTCGATCCGCGAAAATGCGCGTTCGGCCGGTGGTACTACGGCGAAGGAAGGCAACACGCCGTGGCCCTGGCCCCGGCCCTGGCGCCGCTGCTGGCGGATATCGAAAAACCCCATGCGGACCTCCACGGCTCCGCCCGGAAGGTGGAGGCGGCCCATGACGCCGGTGATCGGGACGCCGCCTTGAAAATCTACAACCAGGAAACCAAGTTCAATCTCACCGAGATGCAGTCCATGATCGGGCGGATCAGGGAGACGGCCGCCGAGAACATCATGAGCGACGTCATCATGCTGGAGGCGGCCCGGACAACCCGATTCACGGTCGGCGTCATCGGGGCGGTCGCTTTTCTCCTCGGGTGCGGGCTGGCCGTAGGCATCGCCGCCAGTCTCTGCCGGGGCCTGGGAGCCGTCATCGAGCGCCTGGACGAGGGGAGCGGTCAGCTTTCCGCGGCGTCGGAAGAGGTGTCGTCCGCCAGTCAGTCCATCGCCGACGGCGCGTCGCGTCAGGCGGCCGCCCAGCAGGAGACGGCCGCCGTCATCGAGGAGATCACGTCCTTCAGCCGCAAGACGGCCGATCTGACGGCCGGGGCTGAAAAACTCATGAACGAGAACATCAATAAATCGGCCGTTTCCCTCAAATCCCTGGTGGCCTTGACCCGGGACATGGAAACCATCGAAGGCGACAGCGAGAAGATCGGAACCATCATCAAATCCATCGACGAGATCGCGTTTCAGACGAATTTGCTGGCACTGAACGCCGCGATCGAGGCCGCACGGGCCGGCGAGGCGGGCGCCGGGTTCGCGGTGGTGGCCGACGAGGTGCGGAACCTGGCCATCCGGGCCACGGGATCGGCCAAAAACACCCAGTCCCTCCTGGAGGGGATGGCCGTCAAAATCAAGAGCGGGGCGTCCGCCCTGAAACGGATGAGCGACGATTTCGACGGTATCGTCAAGACCGCCGCCACCATTGGCGAGAAGACCGCCGCCGTCACCCGGGCCAACAAGGAACAGGCCAAGGGCATCGAACAGATCAACGAATCGATTCGCCAGATGGGCGAGGTCACGCAACAAAACGCCACCACCGCCGAAGAGTCGGCCTCCGCCGCCGAGGAACTCAACGCCCAGGCGTCGAGCACCCTGAATATCGTTCGGGAACTGTCCGAAATGGCGGGGCGCGGCCGGGGAGGAAAAACCTCCGGCCGGAAACGGACGACGCCCTATGGAAACGGGCGGCCCGAAAGGATCGCCGGCCAGTCGGGCGAGACCCGGGCGGCCATCGACTGGAAAGGGGACCAATGAGACTTGTCGGCTAAATCGGCGGGGATCGCTTGACCCGTGAGAACAACTGCTTAAGGTGTTGCGTTAAACGGCCCAATGACGGTATAATCAAAAGTGTGATTCGAGTGGGACAACATTGAAACCCGACCTAAAGATCGAGGAGAGAACCGCATGGGAAAAGTGATCAAGAAACTAATTTTACTGGCGATCGCTGGGGGCATTGTCTACGGCCTTCTGGCGTATCACATTGTGTTTTACGGAACCCAGATGACATATCTGCCCAAGGCTAACCTTAACTTTGACTGGACGTTCGTGAACGTGAACCCAACGGAGTTTCGAACGCCCCAAAAGATCCTGAGCGACGACACGCTTCGGGAGGCCGGCATCGGCGGGGTCATGGTCGATTTCGGCATCATCTCGGCGGAAAAACGCAGAACGCTGGAGGAAAAGATGCGACAGGAGAAATACCAATAAGAGCCTATCCGAAAGGCGGCCCATGACCGGATTGGTCTAATGAAGCGGTTTGTTCGATATGCGGTCTTCGCGGCGCTGGCGGTGGCGCTCGTCTGCGCGGCCGGAACGGCGGGCCTGCTGTTTTTCGGTCCGGCTTATATCGAACGGTCGGTGGTCCCCGACATCGGCCGCCGGATGGGGTTGGATGAGATGCGCCTCGATATCCGTCGGATCGGATTGCGGGGGGCGGACATCGGCGCCATTCGGATCGGCGGGGAGGACCGTCCCGCCCTGACGGTGGGGCCGGCGCTCATCGATTATGCGCCGGGAGGACTTCTCCGGGGCCGCATCGACGCCATATCCGTGGGCGGGGTCGAGATTTACTGCGGCTATGAAAACGGCGCGTTCTATCTCCGGGGGCTCGACATCCAGGATGTCCTATCCGGATTCGGACAGGGAGACAAGGAGACGCCGCCGGATGCGTCTCCGTCTTCCGTCTTTCCCGTCGGACGCATCCGCGTCGACAACGGGTTGGTGGTGTTTTCCCATAACGGAGAACATTACCGGCTGCCCTTTGACGCAACCGTGGAGCGGGACCCGGAAAGCCCCCATGTCGTCCATGGAACCCTGACCCTTTATCCCCGGGGGGAATCCGTGACGGTGTCGGGGGATGTGGACCTCGAAAAGCGGGCGGCCCGGGCCAAGTTCGATGGAAAGTCCATCGAGACGGCCCGGTTCGCCGACCTTGCCGGCCGGGTGTCGGAACTGTCCCTGCGTGGTCTCCTGGATCTGTCCGGGAAAGGCGATTTCCGGCTCGATCCGCCCGCCGTGGACGCCCTCTCCGCCAAACTATCTTACCGGAGTCGCGGGACCGAGTATGCCGGGGTCTCCTTGGAATCTTTCGACGGGGGTTCCGAGCCCCTTACCGCGGCCCTCGACTGGGGAGGCTCCCCGACGCTTCGCATCTCCCTGCCGCCGATTCGGGTGGAAGGGCCGACGCCCATCGAATTGTCAGGCGTTCAGGCCGATGTTCGTCTGGCGGAAACCGGGGTTTCGATGAAAGGTAGCGGGTTCCTGGTCGTCCCAAAGACGCCGGAGGATGCGGAAGCGGCACTGGCCGTCGCCGTCCCGTTGACCCTGCCCCTGACGTTCGGGGCGGACTGGCATGAGGTGGAAAAACAATGGCGGTTTCGGGCCGCATCGGAAAAGCGGGAAGACAAAGGGGCGGCGGTGGAACTGGCGGCCGGGGGAGCGACGCTTTCCCTCGCCATGGATGAGATCACGGTGAACGGCGCTTTCGGCGAGAACGGCGCTTCGATGGAGTGTCGCATGTCGGTCCAGGATCTGTCGGTTTCCGCGGACGGTGTTCAGGCGACGTTTCCCAAAGCGACGCTGGAGGGAAAGGCACGCGGAGGGAAAGACGGCCGGATGTCGGCGAACGGGACCGTTTCGATATCCGACGGATCGCTTCAGGGACTGGACGGTAAGCTCCGGTTAAAGCGGGCGGCGGCGACGCTTCCTCTGAAATGGCCGGCCGGAGAGGAGACGGACGCAGGCGCCATCGCCGTCGGATCCATTATCTGGGACGGCCGGAACCTCGGGGCGCTGGAGGGGACGCTCCGGCAGGTCGCCAAAGGGTTCTCCATGTCCGCCGAGCACTGGAACCTTCTCCTGTCCGGCATGGGGGTGTGGATTTCCGGAGATTTTCCTGTTTTTTCCGAAAAACCGGTTGAAAACCGGTTCAAGCTTTCGGCCTCCTGGCCCGAATCCTCTCCGGATCTGGAATTGGGGAAATTCCTCCCGTCGGCGAAAGGGGTAAAGATCAACGGCGATCTCTCCGCCGAAGGAGAGTTCCGCTTTGGCGGCGGGGCGGGCCCCACGGGCGTTTTGAGTGCGGATTTCAAAAACGGCTGGCTGAAAAAGGGCGGGAACGGGATTGCGCTGGAAGGGGTGAACGGGGCGGTGCGGTTTCCCTATCTTCCCGGCGTCCACAGCGCGCCGGCCCAGGAGTTGACGATTCGGAAGGCCGCGCTCGGACAGGTGTCGCTCACGGATGCGGCCATCGCATTTCAACTCGAGCCCGGTGGGTCTGTGTTCATCGAACAGAGCCGGTTCCACTGGGCCGGCGGAAAGGTCAGCGGCCATGCGGTGCGCATCGCGCCGGGAACAGACGTCTACGATGTCGTTCTGTATTGCGACCGGTTGTCCCTGGCCCAGGTGCTCCAGCAGTTCGGGGCCGTAAAGGCCGATGGCGACGGGACCGTTAACGGCCGGGTTCCGGTTCGTCTGGCCAACGGAAAACTGACCTTTGACGATGGATTTCTCTACTCGACGCCCGGCGACGGCGGAACGATTCACGTCACGGGCGCGGAAGTGCTGACAGCCGGCATACCCAAGGAAACCATGCAGTTCAGTCAGATCGACCTGGCCCGGGAGGCGATGAAGGAGTATCGATATGAGTGGGCCAAACTTGGGCTCAACACCGAAGGCGATGACCTGATCATGGCCCTCCATCTGGACGGCAAGCCTCTGAATCCGCTTCCCTTTGTCTATAAGAAAAATGCCGGCGGGTTTGTCCGGATTGAAGAGGATCAGGTGGGATCGCGGTTTCAGGGGATCCGGCTGGACGTCAATTTCCGGCTGCCCCTCAACAGGATCCTTCAATACAGAGATCTGTTTTAAAACCAAAACCCAAGGTGGGGAGATAAAGACTATGAAGATCAAGGGGTTAATACTGGCGGCTGTGATCCTCCTGGCAACCGTTCTGGGGTGCAACACCCAGCACAAGGTCCAGGTGGAACCGGTGGAGATCAAGCCGATCCACATCACCATCGACGTCAACGTCAAGGTGGATCGGGCCCTGGATGATTTCTTCGATGAGATCGACAAGGCCGAAGACAAGATCGAGGTAAAGGCCGGCCAGTCCAATGCCGGCGCATCGGGTGAAACGGATACGGAATAAAGCCGAGGTGGAAAGGAGATCGCTATGAAAAGCCATATGTTGAAAGTAATGGGGATCATTTTGATGGTGAGCGTCATATCGGCGGTCCAGGCCCTGGGCGCGGATCTGGGGGCCATCAAGGAACGGATGAAAGACCGCCTGCCGACCATCAAAGCGCTCAAGGTGGAGGGGGTGTTGGGCGAAAACAACCAGGGGTACCTGGAGTTCCTCGGGAAAGGCCGGGAAAACGAATCGGTGGTGGCGGCGGAGAACGCGGACCGGAAAAAGGTCTACGAAGCCATCGCGTCCCAGCAGAACGTCGGCGTGGATGTGGTCGAACGCCACCGGGCCGCCCAAATCCGGGAGAACGCCGAATCCGGCATGTGGATGGAGGACGCCAGGGGAAATTGGTATCGGAAAGGATAGGCCATAAGGTTCTAAGCCGGTGTTCGATCGCCGCCGGACCAGGCATGGACCGGATTCGCGCATCTAAGGCTGTCGTACAGGGCGATGCCCACGGCGGTGGAAAGGTTGAGGCTCCGGATGCGCCGGGTGATGGGGATGTGATAGACGGACTCGGGATATTGGCTCAGGATCGTTTCCGGCAGTCCTGGATTCTAATTCAAGTTGATCGTCCTCGCCGCCTTGGGTTGAAACCCCAGGCTGAACCTATAAAACCGGCTGGAAGCCGGTTATGGCCGTCGCGGGATAGATGGCGG
>JAABTM010000257.1 GCA_011389855.1 Desulfobacteraceae bacterium | reverse complement strand
TGTTCTCCCTGATCTGCGCCCTGCTGGTGGCCCTGAGCCTGGTCCCCATGCTGGCCTCCCGGCTGCTGACGTCGCCGGAGGAGCGGGCGGGCCGCCGTCCCGCCTGGATGGAGGGGATCGTCGGAGCCGCCGACCGCTTCTTCACCGGCCTGGACACCGGTTACCGGAACCTCCTGCGCCGGGTGCTGCGCCACCGGCTCCTGACCGTGGCCGCCGCCGCGGCGTTGCTGGGCGTCAGCCTCCTGCTGCTGCCCCTCATCGGCACGGAGTTCCTGCCCCCCCAGCGACAAGGGGGAGGTGCGGGTGACCGGCGAGATGGAGATCGGGACCCGCCTCGACCTGGTGGACCGCCAGACCCGGCGCATGGAAGCCATCGTCTACCCGGCGGTCCCCGAAGCGGTCTCGTCGGTGGTGAGCGTGGGGGCCTCGGGATGGCGGGCCGGGACCTGGGGTCGGTGGCCGCCGACGTCCTGGAGCGGCTGGCCCGGATCCCCCGGCCCGTGGACTACGATCTGGCGGTGGCGGGCAGTTTCGAGGAGCAGCAGGAGGCCGGCCGGGAGCTGATCGTCTCCCTGCTCCTGGCCCTCGCGCTGGTCTACATGGTGCTGGCCTGCCAGTACGAATCCCTGCGGGACCCGCTGGTGGTGATGCTGTCCGTGCCCGTGGCGGCGGTGGGGGTGCTGATCACGCTCTTTCTGACTCGGACGACGCTCAACATCCAGTCCTACATCGGGTGCATCATGCTGGGGGGGATCGTGGTCAACAACGCCATTTTGCTGGTGGACCAGGCGGGCCAGCTCAAGGCCGGCGGCATGCCGGTGCGCGACGCCGTGGCCGAGGCGGGCCGGCGGCGGCTGCGGCCCATCCTCATGACGACGCTGACCACCATCATCGCCCTGCTGCCCCTGGCCCGGGCCGTGGTGGGGGGGCTGGCCGGATCGACCCTCATTACTTTGGTTCTGATTCCGGCGGTCTATTCCCTGTTCTATCCGGAGCGGTCCCGGGAGCCGCGCCCCGTCGGCCGCCCGAGCCCAGCGTCAATGTCATAAAAGCCTGTCCGAAACCCTTCGATTTGGGTTCGAGGCAAGGCCGCAGCATGGGGCTGAAAGATGAGGTTTTCGGATAGGCGCTAAGGGCGGTTACCGTGGTGTTTTCGTGGCCCAGGCAGGGCCGCAGCTCTGGATGCCCCCCATGCACAGGTATTTCATCTCCAGAAACTCGTCGATCCCGTATTTGGACCCCTCCCGGCCGATGCCCGACTGCTTGACGCCGCCGAAGGGGGCCGCGGCCGTGGAGATGAGGCCGGTGTTTATCCCCTGGATGCCGTACTCCAGCCCTTCGGCCATGCGCCAGATCCGGGCCATGTCCCGGGTGAAGAAATAGGCGGCCAGGCCGTATTCGGTATCGTTGGCCATCTCCAGGGCCTCGGCTTCGGTCCCGAACCGGAAGATGGGAGCCACCGGCCCGAAGATCTCCTCCCGGGCCAGATCCATGTCGGGGGCGGCGTTGGCCAGCACCGTGGGCTGAAAAAAGGTCCCGCCCAGGGAATGGCGTTGCCCGCCGGTCACGACCTTGGCCCCCCTTTCCACGGCATCCGCGATCAGCCGCTCCACCTTCCGGACGGCGTCCTCGTCGATGAGCGGCCCCTGGTCGGTTTTGCCTTTCAGCCCGTCGCCCACCGACAACCCCGCGGCCGCTTCGGCGAGCTTATCCGCGAACGCGTCATGGATGCCCACCTGAACCAGAAACCGATTGGCGCAGACGCAGGTCTGGCCGGTGTTTCGGTATTTGCTGGCCATGGCGCCTTCCACGGCGGCGTCGGGATCGGCGTCGTCGAAGACGATAAAAGGCGCATTGCCCCCCAGTTCCAGGGATATCTTTTTGACGGTGTCGGCGCACTGGGCCATGAGCTGTTTTCCGGTCTCGGTGGACCCGGTGAAGGTCAGCTTGCGCACGGCGGAGTTGCCGGTGAGTTCCTCGCCGATCTCGGAGGATGGCCCCGTGACCACGTTGAACACTCCCGGCGGGATCCCGGCCCGGTGGGCCAGTTCGGCCAGGGCCAACGCCGAAAAAGGCGTGGCGGAAGCCGGCTTGACCACCATGGTGCAACCGGCGGCCAGGGCCGGTCCGGCCTTCCGGGTAATCATGGCCGCTGGGAAATTCCAGGGGGTGATGGCGGCGCAGACGCCCACCGGGCCTTTAATGACCATGATCCGGTTTTCCCGCTTGTGGGCCGGGATGATGTCGCCGTAAACCCGGCGCCCTTCCTCGGCGAACCACTCGATGAAGGAAGCGGCGTAGGCGATCTCCCCCTCAGCTTCCTCCAGGGGCTTGCCCTGCTCGGCCGTCATGAGAACGGCCAAGTCTTTTTGGTTTTCCAGGATGAGGTTTTGCCACGTGAGGAGCAGGTTGGCGCGCTCCTCCGCCGTCCAGAAACGCCATTCGTCAAAAGCGAGCTGGGCCGCCCCGACGGCCCGGCGGGTTTCGGCCGCCCCCAATTCGGGGACGCCGCCCAAAACCTCCCCCGTGGCCGGATTGGTCACCTCGATAACGGCGTCGGTGTCGCCGTCGGTCCACTCGCCGTTGATATAGCACTGGGTTCGAAACAGCTGATGATCCTCAAGCGGCAGCATCTATCATGTCCTTTCGAATGGTTTGGATGCGCGTGCGTAAGTCCCCTCTTCGGAGACTTTACAGAGTATATCATAAAATAGAGGATAAGGGGGATGGCGCTATTTGAATTCGGGCGAACGGTTTATTGGATTATTCGGTCGATCCAGTAATCCGGCTGTCTGTGACAGTGCGCGACCGCCACGATATAGATATACTCGGATTCGATGGAATAGATAATCTTGTACGGAAAAGCGTGGAGCAGGTATCGCCTTAAATCTTTGTTTTCTTTCGACCAAGCTTCCGGGTGATCCCGGATTAGCTTGAGACTCCGTTTAATTTCCTTCTTAAATCTTTCGCCGAGGCCCGGCGATTTGAAATCGTAGAACTCAGAGGCGTCTTCCATCTCCGCGAGGGCGAGTGAATCGAACAAAATTGTCATTTTTCAGACAAATTCTCCAAAAATATGCTCGGCCGGTATGCCGCTTGTCTTGCCGGTCCTGTGCGCCTCCAGGCGTTTAGCGGCCTCCTCAACCCAAATTGAATCGATCTGTTTGCTGCTCGCATCGAGGCTTTGAATCAACCCTTCAATCAACAAATACCGCTCCTGGGGTTTTAGAAGCAGCGCTTTTTCCAGCAGAGAATCACTTGTTTCCATCCCTTTCCTCCTGAGGTTCTACTCCCAATCGTTTATTTAATTAATGCATATCCAATAAACTCACCTCGCCTGGCGGATTTATGCGTCCAATAATGCAACATCCCTGCGAACAATGTCAAAAATATTTTTCTGTTCATAAGAATCCACGGCGATCATCCCCGATTATTGTCTTGGCATAAATATCGTCTGTAGTATCATACGGAAAAAAGGGATATCGCATTTGCTCTGCGACGGCTTCCCCCGGCCCCCGGGGCGCGGAAAAACGGCCGCGGGTAAAGTTCCATTTTGACAGATCGTCGGACGGCGCGATATCATGGATTACTGACCGGCGCTCTATCCGATAACCTTAATCCAGGGAGGATCGAACCATGAAAGTGCTTATCGTATTTTATTCGGCCTACGGACATGTCCACAAAATGGCGGAAGCCGTGGCGGAAGGGGTCAACGACGTCGGCGGCGGCGCGGAAGCGGTGCTGCGGCGGGTCCCTGAAACGCTCTCGGACGACATTCTCGAACAGATGGGCGCGCTGGAGGCCCAGAAATCCCTCTCCCATATCCCGACCGCCACGGTGGACGAGCTGACCACCGCGGACGCCGTCATCTTCGGCACTCCCACCCGGTTCGGCAACATGTGCGGCCAGATGCGCCAGTTTCTGGACGCCACCGGCCCGCTCTGGTTCAACGGATCGCTCATCGGCAAGGTCGGCAGCGTATTCGCCAGCACGGCGACGCAGCACGGCGGCCAGGAATCCACCCTCCTGTCGTTCCACATCACCCTGCTTCATCACGGGTTCGTCGTGGTGGGTTTGCCCTATTCGTTCCAGGGCCAGATGCGCATAGACGAAATCACCGGCGGCTCTCCATACGGCGCCACCACCATCGCCGGCGGGTCCGGCGAGCGGATGCCCAGCGAAAACGAGCTGGACGCGGCCCGGTTCCAGGGCAAACACGTGGCGACCATCGCCGCTAAACTGGCCGGATAAACCGAAACAGACAAACCGAAACAGCTCAATCCCAAAAGCGGAGGATCACATCGGACCTGAAATCGGAACGGATCAACCCGTCAAAGAGACGACAAACCGGCCGGGCGCCGTCCCGGCCCGGCATGGCATGAACGGCCGCTGGACCGGGACGCTGGCTTGCATCGCTTTATGGTGCGCGATGCTGCTCCCGGCCGCGGCCACCGCCGCCGACCTCAATACCTGGAAGGAACCCGTCACCGGCATGGTCTTCATCCAGATCCCGCCGGGCTGTTTCGACATGGGGTCCGCCGCCGGAGACCCGGACGAAAAACCGGTCCACCGGGTCTGCCTGAACGGCTTCTGGATTGGAAAATACGAGGTCACCAACGCCCAGTACCGGAAATTCAAGCCCAAACACGCGCCCGAAAAATACAAGGGAAGGGGCCTGAACGGGAACCGGCAGCCTGCGGTTTACATCCAGTGGCCCGAGGCCCGGGATTTCACCCTCTGGCTGACGAAGCAAAATGGTAAGCCCTACCGATTCAGCCTGCCCACCGAAGCCCAGTGGGAATACGCCTGCCGGGCCGGACGCCCGGTCTCGGAATTTACGGACGACGACCCGGACCGGATCTGCCGGTACGGCAACGTCTACGACCGGACCGGCCACAAGGCGTTCAAATTCGACTGGCCCCACTTTTCCTGCAACGACAGCCGGGCCGTCAACACGGCCGTGGGCCGTTTCAAGCCCAACCCCCTGGGTCTCCACGACATGCTCGGCAATGCCTGGGAATGGTGCGCCGACACCTACACCCCCGACGCCTACAAACACCACCGGCCCCGCAACCCCCTCATCGGCGGCGCCACCGGCATGAGCCGCGTCGTCCGCGGCGGCGGCTGGAGCGACGAACCCAAAAATGTGAGCGCCACCCACCGGGACGGGTACTGGACCGGCCATCAGTGGCCGTGGGTGGGGTTTCGGGTGGTGATGGCGACGGACCCGTGATTGAACTTCATCGCTTGAGCGATAATCAGTCTGTCGAAGGGATCTCTGTGATGAAGGGGCAGGCTGACCAGCTGCAAAGTGTGTTCGAACTCTATAGGCAAAAGCTCAATGTTATTGTTTTCAATCTGCTGTTTGACGAGATGATAAAAGCATGCGTATCCAGGAGAATATCCATCACATATAGTCCTTGAAATCCTCCAGTGGTTCATCGAAATCATCCGGGATGATGAACAATCCTTTGCCGCTTCCAAATACGGGCCGTTTGCGGCGTTGCTCCTGTGTGCTCTTTTTATGTTTGTCTGAAAGAAATTCTATGAAATCGACCGCTTCTCTCCTCTTTTCTTGCGGGAGATTGTTCAGCTTGCGTAAAATGACTTCGCTGTTCATGAGACAATCCTTTGGTTTGTTTTTTTAAATGAAAAGGGGCGACAAAATGCCGCCCCTTTTTTCAAACAATCCCGCTCAGTATAAATCTTGCTTTCGGATCAGGCTTCCTCTTCCTCCTCCCGCACCTTCAAATGCTCCGGCACGATGGCCATTTCAATCAGCAACGGCTTTAAGAACGACCACCGGATGCCGACCTTGAATACTTCTTCCAGGTCGCGGATGGCGTCCCAGCAGTTGTGGCAGGGGGTGATGACGAGTTTGGCGCCGGTTTCGAGGATCTGATCCCGTTTGACGATCAGGCCCTTGTTCCGCTGCTCCCGGTAGTAGCCGATGCCGTTGAATCCGCCGCCGCCGCCGCAGCAGAAGTTGTGTTCCCGGCTCGGCTTCATCTCCCGGAAGTCCTCGGCCATATAGCTCATGATCTCCCGGGCGATGTCCCCCAGGCCGGCGTTTCGGATGTAGTTGCAGGAATCCTGGTAGGTGACCGGCTCCTTGATCTTCTTGGCCGGATCGATCTTGATCTTGCCGGTGCGCAGGGCTTCGGCCACCCACTCGACGTAGTGGAGGGTCTCCACCGGAGGCTGTCCGCTTTTCCGGCCGGCCCAGTAAGGCCCTTCGATGACCGTGGCCCGGTAGGCGTGGCCGCACTCGGTGACCACCATCCGCTTGGGCCGGAGGCGGGTAATGGCGTCGTAGACCGACTCCACCTGGAGCTTGCACCCCTCCCAGTCGCCGGCGAACATGGCCAGACTGGTTTCTTCCCATCCTTCGCTGGGGACCGTCCAGTTTTCGCCGGCCAGATGAAACAGAACCGCCGCCTCGGCCAGGTCCTCGGGGTAGTGCTTGGGCTCCCGGGCATTGACGGTGTAGATGATATCGGCGTCTTCCTTGTCCACGGGAATTTCCAGGCCGGGCCAGTCCTCTTCGTATTCCTCGCACATCCACTCGCAGGTATCGACCCAGTCTTCGGTGGTGACGTCCATCTGGGCCCGGAAGACCCGGTGCATGCCCGAGCCGATCTTCATCTCCCACGGCACGAAACCCTGGGTGAAGCACAGCCCCCGGAGGTAGCTGAACATGATCCCCATGTCGATGCCGAAGGGGCAGTACATGCCGCACCGGTTGCAGCAGGTGCATTTGGACCAGGCCACGTCCATGACGTGGCGCATGAATTCGTTGTCCACCTGCCCTTTTTTCTTCACGATCTCGCCCAGGGTGGACTGAATCTTGTAGGAAGGCACCTGTTTGGGGTCCTTGTCGTTGGCGAGATAGAGGAAGCAACTGTCGGCGCACATGCCGCAGTGGGCGCAGATCTCCAGCCAGGTCTTGAGCCGGGATTTCATGGATTTCCGGATGGTGGCCCACAGGGCGTCGCCGTCCACCTCCAGTTCCTTCATCTGCTGGTAATACTGCTTCCCGCTCTTGTCGTTCAAAAGCGCGTACAGCTCTTCCTTCGTATTAATGGGCGTTTTATTGCAAAGCGTTACATCAGCCATAATAACAATTCCTAATAGATCTTATGGGTTCCAAGCGGCCCCCGTTGGGATTCACATCGCCTTTGTCCCTCTGTCCTCTGTCCTCTGTCCTCTGTCCTCTGTCCCTCTGTCCCTTACCACGCCAACCCCTTGCTCTTCATCCCCCCCCGCTTG
>JAABTM010000555.1 GCA_011389855.1 Desulfobacteraceae bacterium | reverse complement strand
TCCATCAGGGGCTTGGGGAAACCGAGATTCAGGACCGCATCGAAGCCATCACCGGCTCTGCCTTGAGTTTTTACGCGGATCTGGACAGCCGGCGCCGATACGCAAGGGTGCGGCTGATCCCTTCCGGCGAAGGGCAATTACAGGCCGATGCCGGCGGCATTCAATTTGATTCCGAAAATCCAACCGAAAACGTCTTGTCCGATTTTTACGAAATCGGCCAGACCGTGGTCTTTGAAGCCCTGGCAACGGAGAACACGGCCATTCATTCCTGGGCCGGATGCGACGGCGTTTCCGAAGACAAAACCCGGTGCGAACTTGTTGTCCGGGAAGACGCCTTTATTGAACCGGCTTTTGTTTACAAAGAGACTCTCATCGCCGAAAACGTGGTGGATGTGTCCGCCGCGTTGATCACGCCCGTTGACGATGTCAATTACCGCGTTCAGGTCGATCCCGCGGACGCCGAAACCCTGGGCAAGATGGAAAACCTGTCCGAAGGCGACGTGATCGTCAGTTCACAGCCCCCATACTATATTTTGGGCGTGGTCTCCACCACAAGGATTGGGGGCGCCGCCGCATGGGTAGTGAAGACCGAGGCGGTGGCGCTGGAAGACATCATTGAGCAGGGAAGCGCCGTTTTGCGTAAAAGGCTGACCCACGCAGACCTGGCTTCGGAAGAAACCGACCTGCGGCGGCGGTCTTCAAGCACAGACGGCGTCCGTCTGCTGCCGCCGGAAAGACCGGGCGACGACCGATTCCGTTTTGTTTTCGGTGAGCCCGCCGACGGCCCATCCGGCCGGGCGGTTGAGAATTCAGTCGGTTTAGGTCACACGTTTACCATCGACGGTGTGGACATAACGATCAGCGGAGAACTCGCCGCCATTTTCGATGTGGACTGGAACATCAACTACAGCGGCTGGCGTCTGCGGGATTTGAAATTGATCCCAACCGTCACCTTCAAGGAAACCCTTGAAGTGGAATTCAAAGGGAAGATCGAGCCGGAAGATGATGATGTGTTCAGGGTGAACATAGACACCATCCCATTTGCGAAGCAGCCGTTTAACATCGGCATTATTCCGGGTTACATTTCTTATGAGGCGGATGTCAATCTCGTGGTCAAACCCGAACTGGAAGCAAGCGCATCGGCGCAATCCGGCTTTACGCAAGAGCTGAAAGGCGGCTTCACCTGGAATGAAAACAGGGGATTGGATTGGGTCAAGGGTTTCAAGCACTCTTCGAGCGGCGTGAAAGGAAACCTGACAACCAAGCTCAAGGCCAAGGTCTATGTCGAAATCGTCCCCAGGGCGGCGGCCTACAGCATTATCGGCCCCGAGATGTCGTTGGACGCGGGCCTTAAATTCGTGGCCGGGTCGGAATTGAACGCTTCCGCCGACGATGTGACGGAAGAGCTTTTCGCGAAATTGTCATTTTTTGCCGCCGCGGATTTAAAAGCGGCGGTTAAGGATTTCGATCAGAAGTTTCTGGAAAAAATCTTCGGCAGGTTTCGGGAGCTTCTCGATGACGCGACCAAAATTCAAATCATGGGCGAAAGGGAATGGCTCATCAAGGAGTGGCGGGTTTTCGCCGGCGCCATCGGCGAACAACCGCCGTTTCTGGAAGTGGAAGGCGACAGGCGGGAATACCGCGCAGGTGTTGAAAACACCGAGGCTCTCCCGGACGTGCTGGCGACTTACACATTGACCAACACGGGCGGAAAGGACCTGGAATGGGAGATCAAAAAATCTGGCCCGCTTTTTGGCGATGCGGCGTGGATCGACATCACGCCATGGGGAACGCTGGCGCCGGAGGCAAGCGCCACCGCCAAAATCGTCTGGCAGGATGGTTTCGCCAAAACGGATCTGACGGTGGGCGACTATCGCGGAACCCCTTGATTTCATCGTCAAAGGCCGGGAAAACTACCCCGACGCCCAGACCGGGGCGACCCGCAGAGAGATCGAGATCATCGTCGATGAAACGCCCGATCCCGGCAGCGTCTCGCCGGTCATCGACCAGTGGCCCGACACCGCGCCGGCCGGGTCGAAATTTGTCCAGAAAGGAAGCGGTTTCACGCCGAACAGTCCG
>JAABTM010000036.1 GCA_011389855.1 Desulfobacteraceae bacterium | reverse complement strand
TTTTTTTTTTCTTTAATTGCTTTAAACTGTATTTCGTTCCCCCGTATTTGGTTTTCGATTTTTCTAAGTTCATTTTCAACAGAAACTCCACCCTGCTTTCTAATTTTTAAAGTCGTTAATTCTATCTTCCGCTGAAAAAGATCTGATCCGATTTGAGTGATTTCGATTTCATAGTCTATCAATTCCTCACATGAAGAAATATTAGATAAATCTTTATGGTTGCCAACTGCATCATCGCCTGCTCTTTGCTTGGGCAGTTTTTTTGTTCTCTGATAATCCGTCTTTTTTCTTGAAACATCGATCTTTCTAACATTTTCTTTAGGGTAGCCTACTACCTGACCCCATCTATAGCATTTAATTTGACCATCTTCCTCCCAAGCAGACTGCGTTTCTATCCGTGTACCATTATTTAGTATGACAACGTCAGCTCTTGCAAAAGTAGCTATAAATATAGTCAAAATAAATAGGGTTTTGATTTTAATAACTGAAACAACCTTTCTGTTGAGTTTTTCTAACATATTGAATCACCATAAGTTTTCTTTGTTTGTTAAAATTTTTTCGCCCCACCTTAAATTCGGCGGTTTAATCAGACCACCATCAGATTTTTTTAAAATACCACAGATATATGCACATACAGCAGGATATGCTAATTTATTCCTCAGTTTCATATTTGTTGTGATTTCATGTGTAAAATGCGAGAATGGAATTTTGTTTCCGTCGTAAAGTTCTAATATTTCGAGAAGTTGAGCTTGTCGATGTGTCGTTAATTTAAAACATTCGTCCCTCCACTTTTTATTGCTCTTTATCAGATTGTCAAATCGTTTTTCGCCCATCAGATTTTCTTCAGATCGGTCAGATGTTTTATATTCATTTGCCATTTGATCGGTTTTATCGGCACCATCTTCGCGCTGAAAAGAATGATTTACAGTTTTTGCACGGTTTGTTTCCTGGCAATACTTTTCTTCACATAGCTTTTTATATCTTCCCCACTGATACATAAGATGGTCAAAATAAAATGGTGTCATTTCCAAACGTATGCATAATTGTAATGCTTTAACAAATTGACGCTTGTCCGACAATTTTTCACTTCCAATTAAAGTGGGAAACTCGTTTTTGAAGTGATGGTCAATTTTTACAAATTCGGGAAAACCTATGTTTTTCAGAAAATCAGAGAAAAGTCCAGGGCCAACTCCAGGGATGGTTTTTGTGAAATCAATCATGTAATTCCATGTATTTTCAGGGCCTTTATCGATTTCTTGTGCAATTTTGTCGTAAAAAGCATCCAAACCTTTTTCGATTTCCACCATCATTTTTTCGGAACCACTGAAAAGAATTTGAAGAATGGCAGCTTTCATTCCCGTTATATTACTTGGCAATCGATTTAAATCTAAAGATAATTCTTTTATTTTGAAAAATTTCCAGTTTTTGTCATCAAGAAAACTTGGTTCATCAAATAATTTTGAGAGACATATTGGAATTGTTTCAGCTATTGGGATTTTACCGATAAATGATTTTAATTTGTCTCTCATTCGGTACGGCGGCTGGTTGATGCTAAAACAACTGCTAAAAAATTCTTTGGAAAGCCTAATTTCATTTTTAGGCTTCTGAGGCAACTGCAATTTCTCAATATAACGAATAATGTTCTTTCTGTCTGTAGGGTCAATCTTTGTATGGGGGAGATGCGCCAATTTAATAAGAAATGAACGTCGTTTTTCCAGTTCTTTTTTAATGATCTCTAAATTATTGAAATTCATTATTCATAGCTCCTGTTGGCAATGGTTCAGTTGGATAGGCATATCCATAATATCAACAAGTTAAAAATTGCCGCAATGTACGCCAACATTCTGGTGGTTTAAGACAAAAATCCCTTGTCTATTGGCGTTTCCCATTCAATTGAACTATTGCCGGTGAATATACATCATGCATAGGAGAAAAAACCGAGGTAATATTATCCCAACTTTCAAGCTCTCGGCTTGTTTCTCAAAGTGCTAAACACTTACACAATATCAAGTTCTCAGTTCTCATAATTTAGTGTGCAATTTGGTTGATCAGCGGCGCTGCAAACGAAATCTGAAGCTGAACCGGTGTTTTTTCGTCACTTTCTAAAATACAAGGCTATTTTGGCGATTAAATCAAAAATGGGTTGCACATTTAATTTTGAGAATCAAAACGATTTACGGTGATTTCTGAATAGTTTCCTCCGAAAGTTGAGTTAAATTAAAGACCTTTAAACCCGTTGATATCTCCAAATAAATGTTATATAATGTCTGTTAATCCCATTTGCTGAGTATGAATTCAATGATATTGAGTTAAAGGCAGTTCAATTTAAATAACTATTCGTAATTTAAGATTTTCAAGGTTTTTAAGCATTTCGCTTAGCGGTTCATGCAGTTGCCCTAACTTGTCCCGTTGCCTTTTGTGATAATTTTCTTTTGTCGCATATTCATCTTCTAAACGACGGGTAATATGTTCTCGTAGTTTTGGTTCAAGCTTCTTACGTAATTCATCTTCAATTTCCTCTCTACATTCCATTAGCTTATTTGCAACCAATCGATTTACATATTGATTAAGTTGATCAACAAACCGTCCCAAGGCAGGTTTATAATGTTTTGTGAGAAATGTTACCAACCGAGTTTGTTTATCTTGCCATTTCGCTTGATCTGAGTAGTCTTTAGGGTGAATTTTCGCTATTTCAATAAGTTCTTGAACAGCCTGCCCTCCGGCTTCTTCCAGCATATTAGATGAAAGATTAATAGCTGCATCAAGTTCGTTTCTAAAATTTGTTAGAGATTTCAGTAAACTTTCCATCCTGTCGGCATTAACAACATTTTCTCCAAAAAAACGGAAACGCTTATCGTATGAGGCATTGAATTCTTGAACAAGACTTTCAAATTGTGAATCCAATCGTTTTTTAGATTCATCATATGTTTTTCGGAAGGACGATATTGAATCCCCTTTCCAATTTAGGAGTTCATCAAGAGCGGAGACCTCAACTCCTGCTGTGCCTGCAAATATCATTGCCGTTTCTTGTCGATAGCCGTCTAAAATTCGATTTAAAAATTGTGTTATCTCTGGGACTGTACCGACGATTTCTTCAACATTCGTTTTAAATTCCCTAATATTTTCCTCAAACTTATCAAAGACTTTTAGAATTCCATCCTTCAATGTCTCAATTGATCGCTCTTTGATTTTGGTATTAATATTATCAAGCAACTTGTACTCAACCTCATAATAAATTGGATTTTTGCGATATTTGTTTTCTCCCATAACCTTCAAGAATTCTTGTTGTAGATTAACCTCTTTTCGCAAATACTCTTGATTAACCACAGTCCATAGTTCTTCAGGAGTAATGGCATATAAATAACCGAATTCTAATTTATTAATTTTGTTAATAATATTATTGACCGCCTCCTTGCCTGCCTCTATCAGTTCTTCTAAAGTCTTTTTAATTTGTGTTTCTATATCTTTTGCCTTACTTTCATGAAGTACATCCGAAAGAATGCGAATTTGGGTTTCATAGACATTATAAACCCTGGAATGAACAAATTTAAGCATTGTGATGACTTTATTTTGAACTTCTAATAAAGTGGCCAAGCGAATTTTGTGGTCAAGATGTTCTTTGACATTTTCTGTTAATCGATCTATTTCCGAGATGTCTAAAAGCTGTTTGCAAACTTGCTCATCCAAAGAACCATACTGTAGTTCGATTGTTTTAATAGTTTCTCGGTGTTCTGTAAGCTGTTCGGTTTGGTGGGAAAGGAAAAGTTTCGCGATAAGACCGTAAAGTGCTGATGACTTATAGAGTTTTATGTTTTCTCTTCCGATGTCATATTTACCTATTTCCTTATGAAATCGATCTTCGACAACTTTTTTGTCATTTTCATCCTTTACTAAATCCCATTGGTTTAGTACCCAAAATGTTTTATCGGTGATTGTAGTAAGAGCGCTTGAGATTTTATCCAAGGCTTCTTCTTCCCTGCTATCAAAAGCATGTCTGGCTAATGTACAGAAAATAATAGAATCAGACATTGCCATTTGCTCTTTTGTCACCTTCTCATGCCAAGGATTAGATACGCTCAAGCCCGGGAGATCTGTAATATCTACATCTGGAGGAATCATATCAGTACAAATATATAATTCAACCCAACGTATGAAGACACCTAAGTCTTGATTTGAAATCTGCTTTTTTGCCTCAGATATGGCTATTTCCTCGGTTTTGCCTAATTTTGATTTATAGTGTTTTTCGTTGGTGGTTAAACGTCGCAGAATACCCAATAGACTTCTATCGATTGATGAATGATCGCTGCCCGCTTGTTGTTTTTTGGACATATCCCCTAAAAAACTAATGAAAGATTGGTCACTTTCCTCTAATAGCTGGCTCTTTTGAACGGGATCTATCAATATGTCAGAAGTCTTAGCAACAATCATCTGTTTAATATCACGTTTCAATTGATATATTTCGCTTGAATCCAGATAATAAATTTTAGCAAATTCCTCAGAACTCTCTTGAGGCAACGGTTTTATGCGAGTAGGGCACATTGTTGTTACATCTAATGATTTAGGCAACAAATCGCGACCAAGCATAGAGTTGATAAGTGTTGACTTGCCACTACTGAAAGTGCCTACAATACAGATTGTAAAACGTTTGCTATTGATTTTATCTATTCTTTCAGCAATGTAATGTTTGCATTCAGTTACTTTTCTAATAACTTCTACATCTTTTACAGGACAGTCAGGGGAGTCAAATTTTGGAAATATGTAATGATTTATCTCTTTCAGCTGAGCAACAAGTTTTCCAGAAATATCGTTGTATTGTTCAAAAACACTCGTTCCCATAGAATATCCTCCCATCAAGGTAAAGTTTAGCTCAAACCATAATTGAAGACGACCAGGAAATGTTTAAAATTATTTTATAGTTCTTGTTCGAACCTTCAAAAAATTGATTCTGAAATTGAAGAAAAAGTTTGCAGTACACTCTGGTAAAAAAACAAGCAGCGGCACTGGTTCAGTTCAATAGTATCTATAATCAATTACATCCATAAAAAACGAAAATCGTGTCATTTACGAAGACTCATACCCCCCGTAACCGGTTACTCAAAGGTCAAAAGGGATGTTTTTTGTTTTGTTCAAAATATTGTATTTACGATAATAACGTATCCAAGTCAACTGAAATAGTGTACCGCGTTCTTTAAAATTATTAGTGATAATATATAGAATTTTAACAGGAGTATACATTATTTTATTACTTATTTGACAAAGACCAATAACAATTATAAGAGTTGTCAAAATTATTGTTATGATCTGAGCGATTCTGACTTTGAAGTTTTATTTTTCCTGACGCCCTTTTCAGCAAGGAAAAGTTTGCTTTTTTGCATAAGTGTTTTAGCCATCTAATTTTTAGGGTTTTTAAAGACTTTTCCACATGATGGACATATTACCCGCCTATCCCTATACCAAGCCGCCCCCATACCGCCGGTCACACCACCGCCTATAGCACCTATTATACCTCCTACAAATGAACCTGGAAATGCACCGACACCACCCACGGCAAGCCCCGTACCTGCACCAGCATATGCGCCGGTTGTTCCTCCAAGGGCTGCCCCAGAGCCAGCGCCAGCAAGAACTGATTTTAGCATCGGTGCTTTGTTTAGATGCGGTTCAAATCGTTTTTTACATTTAGGGCACATTACAGTGCGAGCGATCCATTCTCTTTTTTGAGCTTGCTGAGCTAACCTTTTAGCTTTTTCAGCCATTTTTATTGTTTGTTCTTCAATAGCCTTATCAAGCGCCTTTTCTGATAAATTTATAGCTCTCTTAGCATTAGCTTTAATTTCTTCAAGATTTGACAGCATATTAGAAGTTCGTTCAAACCGTTGGGTTCTATCGAAGTAATACCCGATAGAAGCAAGCACTGAAATAAAGGTAAAAACAACTGCTATTATAATATTTCTTTTCATTGTTCGACCTAACTAATTCTATAAATAATAATTTAAAAACATATTCCTTGCTTCTGGACTAACCTCAAATTGCCGCAATCCCCTAAATTGCAAGCTTTTTTTAAATCGTTACAGCCAATTTTTATCTGGCCCAATTTTATATAAGCTCCACCGCGATTGCTATAGGCACCAACATATTTTGCGTCAAGTTGTATTGCTTTGTTGCAATCTTCAATTACTTTTTCCCATCTATCAATTTTTGCAAAATACAAGCATCGGTTCGTATAATATTTGGGGTCATTGGGCGATAACTTGATTGCTTTATTAAATGCTTCTATTGCTTTATTATATTCTTTCAATCCAATATATACTAATCCTTTACCTGTGTACGCTCTTGCGTAAAATGGGTCAAGCTCAATAGCTTTATTTATATATTTAAGAGCTTTGTATGGCTCTTCACAAACCTGAAGCCTTCCTTGGCTTTCCATAGCTAAAGCCTTTTTATACCAATCAACTGCGGTAGGCTTTTTTTCTTTAGTTTCTTCAGTGTATTCCCAAAATCCATTGTCCGTCGGCAAAGAATCTTTCACTTTGCCTATATACTTGTCACCAGTTGGCAATATTAGAATACCATTTCCATTAGGTGTGCCTTTCTTAAAATGCCCTATATATTGGGTTTTATCGTCTGGAAAAAAAATTGTACCTAATCCATCTGGTTCACCGTTTCTAAACTGCCCTGTATATATGTTACCTTTGGCATCGGACCAAAAACCATTTCCATGTCTCCAACCATCCTTATATTGACCTATATACTTTTCGCCATTAGAATATATATCTTCACCATAGCCATGAATATCAAACCCTTTAAAATCCCCTTTAAAAACTGCCCCGTTAGGGTGGGTTTCAATACCTTTATAAAATACACCATTTTTAAATTGGCCTTCATATTTTTTGCCATCAGGTAAAGTCATCGTGCCTTTACCATGTGGTTCGCCATTTTGCATTTGACCTTGATATTTTTTCCCATCTGGATATTCAGTTGAATTTTGGTTTTGCTCGTTTAAACCTTTAAATGGATCGGCCTTGCTTTCTATATATTTAGCAATATTTGGTATAGCTATCAAGAGAATAATAATTGCAGATAGCGCCCAAAGAATATATGTGTATTTTTTTCTGCTATCCGGCTTTCGGGGTATATTATCTTCACGATATCTTTTATTTTCTGCTTGTTCTATTCTTTTTTTACTCTCCGATTCAACACCGTTTACAAAGAATTGGGTGTTGCAGTTGCGGCATCTAGCGTATGCCCCTTTTGCAGGAATTTTTGAAATGTTAATGATATGAGTAGCGTTACATTTAGGGCAGTGTATTTTGATTTTACTACCATTGATCAGAGGTAATTGATTGGATTTTTGACTCTGGCTCTTTTCCTCAAAAACATTTTTTCGATTGTTTTCATTATTAAAATGTTGATGGTTTTCTACTCCATAATCATTTAACAAGGATAAAGCTATAAGACCAAAAATTGAAAAAATAGCCAATAAACACCAAGCAGGATGACGGCCTTTGGCCTTAGCGTAATAGGATAGCCCGATGAGAAAAGCCAAAGTTCCAATTGTAGACATTAACGGCGAGCCCACTATAAACCCTAAACCCTGAATTATTACACCAGGAATGCCCCATCTCAAACTTACGCTATTGTAATGCTTTATCATATCAAACCTCTTCACCATTGTTCATAAGAAATCTTTTGTTCCTACCCCACTGATACATAATATGATCAAAATGAAATGGTTTAATTCCCAATTCGTTGCACAGTTCAAGAGACATGATAAATTGTCGTTTTTCCGACATCATTTTCTCATTGATTAAAACGGGAAACTCTCTTTGGAAATACCCTCCGACTCTTACGAATTCACTGAATCCAATATTTTTCAAAAAATCGCAAATCAACGCCGGTCCAACATGGCGGATCGACCCCGAGGTTTTTTTTACAAAGCGCCACGTCTCATCAGGCCCTTTTTTTATGGCTTCGGACACTTCCCTGTAAAACTCGCCCAAGCCGATCTTCAAGTTTTTGTTCAGCAGGTTGGCACCGTCGAGCAAGATGGCCAATATTCGAGGATTTGTTTTTAAAGAGCTTAAATCGGTATCCGTAAAGCATTCCCTCTTTTTGATCTTCGTCGTCAGATCGACCATCTTAGAAGGCGTCCAATAACAATCATTTTGAAATTCTTCCGCGCCGAAAACTTCCCCAAGGCAGTGCGGGATTGTCTCCGGCGTTGGAATTTTACCTATCAGAGGAGTCAATTGTCTTCGCACAATTGGAAAACTCAGACTGCTGCTGGCATAAACCTTTAGTAGATATTCCGCGCTTTGCGGCCTTTCAGGTATTTCATCCCTTTCAAGATACGATATGATATGGTCTCGATCGGTTTCATCCAAATAGCCGCTTTTTCCGCCTTTGTTTTTAGCAAGGCCGACAAGCAACGATTTTCTTTCCAAAATTACCGACTTTATTTCATTTATTAACAGCCTGCGCTCTTTTTTTTCGTTTCTAAGATTTTCTATTTCTTTTAAAATCGCCTTTTGACATATTTTTGAAATATTCAGTATGTTGCCGGTATTTTTAATTTCCTCAGCCAATTCATCGGGAATGCTGATATTAATTCGATGTGCCATTTTTCTGTTTCTGTATTGTCATGGGGCGTCGGTGTTTTCATTATCTTAAAAAAATATCTCATATAAAAGTTGCCAATACGAATGCGACAGTCAGACATAGACATATAGATTAGAAATGTGTATGTTTAGACTGGATGAGATGGCTTTGTCAAGGGAATTTTTTTAGTCTATCTTGAAACCAGCAAAATGTCGGATTACCATCTTCAGAGATCACGGTAAACCGCCTTGCTTCTCAAAATTAAAAGTTCACAAAGCACCATGAAATATCCATAAATACCGTGGAGCCGATCAGGTTGGGCAGATCATATCTGCAAATACAGAAGGTTCAGAGGAAAGGATTCTACCCGTGCTACAAACCAACCCGTTAAGGCAATGACATTGCATTATGGGTGGCCAACATATTTTAAGCCGTTGCTATATGGATGGCGCGGGAAGAAATTGGGATAATGTCAAAAAATTAGTCGAGTCATGCGGCAAGCTTGATTGGCGAAAAAATGGGCAGTATCAAGCTCGTACTGGGTTAACAGAGGGAATTTTATAGTCCAAGACATGGAAAGAATGCTACTTTTAAATATTTATGAAAACCCAGATAGAGGTTTTCCCAAGGTTCCTGTGGAAGATTTAGAAATTATTATTCTCATGGTTATTTCCGCGTGGGGTTCTGGATATGGCAAAATTACAATCGATATCTGTTAGACTTCAGTTGAATGTCCAATGTTCTCAGATCAATCATCCGCCATGCATATTTTAAGTCTGCCGATGAGGGTCGTTTCATCAACAAAGGGAATGTATAAATAATACCTCGCCCTTGTCATCCCGACATAAGCCAATTTGTTTAACTGTTCCTCGGGCCACCTCTCGCCTTTATAATCCAAGCCGAGTAAAAACACACACGAAAAATCCATCCCTTTAGCGCTGTGGATTGTCGAGATGGTCACACTGTTGGTGGTAATATCGTAGGTTCTCTTGGATCGATAGTTTTCCGAGGCCCACTTGCTCATAATGCCCCGCTCCGCGAGCATGGTTTCCAGTCGTTCCGGCAGCGAGGTGTCATCTGCAACGGGTTTTTGCGTCACATATAGAACAGCGATTTCTGAATAGGGGCACCCTTCAAACATTGCTATACGATTGATTTCGTCCGTCGCATAGGAAATGACTGAATCCCAGTTCGTTAGCCTTTTTAAAACCGGCTGCGGCCCGTGAAAATCGAAAAAGTCGGGGAAGAGGCTCATTTGAGGATCGTTGTCAATGCCCTGACTTTGAGAACAGCCGATAAACCGGATAGCAAAGATGCTGATGTCAATGGTGTTGCGATATACGGGATCGATGCGATGGACTCGACCACGAGCGTTCACACCCATATTTTTCCAGGATGAGCGGTTTTGATAAAGACTCTGATTTTCGTCCAGGGCGATGGTCAGGTTATTTGTGGCGGGATTGACCAACGATGTCAAAATTTTAAACATACTGTTTGAAAAATCCTGACCTTCGTCGACGAGTACCGCGTCGAATTTCATCCCGCAGGTTTCAACTTTTTCCAAAGCCTCATCGACGACAAGTTCATAATAACCGGAATCCGGGTTTTCGTTCTCAATGGGTTCTCCAACTATTTCTGCGCACAACCCATAAAAAGGCTTGACTTGAACGCCCTTCTCGCCAAAGGAAACTTCTTTCTCACTCAAGAGCCGGCGAATGTAATTCACCAGCGTGATATTGAAGCACACAAACAAGATGGATTGAATATTTCTGTTGTACTTGAATAAGAAGGCAGCTTTGTGAATCAAAATCAAGGTCTTTCCACTTCCGGATGGTCCGGTGATGATTCGATGCCCGCCCTCGTATTTTCTGGCAAGATTCTCCTGGTTGTGGTCCAGAGACTTTAACCGACACAAACGTTTTTCATAGGGCATCTCGCAATTGCGTTCGGGAAGTCCTAACCGCACGATTGGAAATATCAATTGCTTCAGATGATCGATTTCAGGCCCGCTCAATGAAAAGTTGAATATGGGCGGGAATTTTTGCTCCATAGTCTTTATAAAACAATTGCCGGAGGGGTCGGAGCAAATATCGGACATAGGGTGCAGGTCGTCCCCAAAAAACGCCTTGTTCGGCGTGATGACCTTGTCAAGGCCCTTTTGTGTATATTCAAATTTATTGATATTTGGGAATACAACCCCAAAGTTCATAGGAATTTTTGATTTGCCAAAATATCGGGGATCTTTTGAAATCAATTTTCCGTCTGACTTTATTCTATCCAACATGACACCAACATAATCACGGGCTTGTTTGATGGGGTTTTGTTTGTGTTCTGATTTTATGCCGTTACCAAGGATAAAGCTGTGTGGATTGGCTTCAAGAATCTGCTCTAAATTCCAATCTTTGACTTCCAGGACTACGAGACCATACTGCCATGACAGAAGGAGAAAATCAGGTTCACGTCCTTCAATATCTGGCAAATACCAGCATACAAATCTGTTGTCAGGTTTTGCCACTCTCTCTAAAAAGAGATAGGTCTGACGTTCGCCCTCTGTCGTGAATTCCTTGACATTTTCCGGGATCATTGTCGCCATATCCAAATCCTCCAATTCATGGATGTAAGACAAAGGGGTATAAAACTCAGGGCTGTAACCCGGTTCAAGCAGGTGAAGAGGGCCTCCCGGCGATAGGTCGCCACCGCCTCCCGGTCCGACATGCCGGACGCCTTCTCGTGCTCGATGGCCGCCACGATCTTCCGCCGGACCACCTTCTGGGCCGGGTCCAGATGCTCGCCCGGTTCCGGCGCCACGGTCCCGTCCGGGAGAATGTCGAACACGCCCTCCAACTGCCGGCTGAATTCCGTCTCCAGCAGATGCCGGGCGTCCTGGGTCGCTTTCTGGATGAGGTTGCGGGTGGGTTTGTCCATGTTACGGCGCCGTCAAAAACCGGTCATAATCCTCGGGCGTGACCCATCCGGTCTTCGCTTTCGGGTAGGCCCGCACAAACGTCTTGGGAAAGCCGGTCCCTTTTTTTTTCGGATTCCATTTGAATTCATAAGCGGACAGGTCCGGCCCCCGCTCCTCGACGTAATCGATTTCCTGTTGCTGAGTGGTGCGCCAGAAAAACCCGTCGGCGTAAATCCCTTCGTTGCGCAACATCTTCACCCTTTCGGACACGAGATAATTTTCCCACAACGCGCCGGCGTCGGTCCGGCTGGTCAGGGGCAGAAAATTTCCGATCAGGGCGTTGCGGATGCCGTTATCGAAAAAATAGATTTTCTTGCTCTTCTTGATCTCATTGCGGACATTCCGGCTATAAGCCGGCAGCCGGAACAGGACAAAGGCTTTTTCCAGCAGGTCGATGTAGCGTTCCACCGTGTGGCTGTCCGAGCCGGTCAACTGACCGATCTCATGGAAAGAGACTTCGCTTCCGAGCTGCAACGCCAGGGCCTTGACGATTTTTTCAAGCAGGGCGGGCTTTTTGACCCCATCTATATTCAGCAGATCCTTGAACAGATAGCTGTCCGCCAACAACCTCACCAGTTCTTCTTCCTGACCGGGGGACGTGACGACCTCCGGATAGCCGCCGTAAATCAGGCGATGCTCCAGAAGACGCCGCTCTTCCAAAAGGCCATAATGCCCGGTCAACTCGGCAAAGGACAAAGGATAAAGCCTGAACTCGAATTTCCGCCCGGTGAGCGGCTCTGCGATACTGGCGTTGAGTTCAAGGGACGACGACCCCGTGGCGATGGTCTGGACATCGGGAATTTGATCGGTCATCAGCTTTAACGCCAAGCCGACATTGGGAATCCGCTGGGCCTCGTCGATGCAGATGATCCGATGGTCGGAGACAATGGCCCGCAGCCGCGTGGAGGTCGCATCCTGGAGAAGTTCCCGCACATCCGGCTCGTCCGCGTTGAGCGTCAGGTGCTTTTCATCCGACCGATCCAGGACGGCCTGGATCAGCGTCGTTTTTCCGGACTGCCGGGGACCGAGCAATATGATCGCCTTGCCTCGAAAAAACCGTTCCTCGATCCGGTCCATAATTTTTCTCGATATAAATATTTTGGATTTCATATCAAGAAAAATATAATATTTTTGGATTTAATGCAACCCCTCCATCCACCGGCCTGGCCATCGATATGGCCGATCTGGGCGGACCGCTTCCCGAAGGGAAATACCCGCTCCTCGACCGGCTGGCGGCCGCCGGCATCCGCGGGCTCCAGGAACTGGCCGTCGGAACCTTCGGGTTTACGCCGCGAAGGAGCGGTTACCTCAACCACTGCGACCTGTGTACCGACATCCGCCGGTTTCTGCTGAAATCGAACGGGAACCGCTTCCCCGAGCTGGCCCCGACAGGCTTCTACGACGACCCGGACCCGGAATAACCGCGATGCCGAAATATCCCGGAAGGCCGCCCCCTTCAGACCGGCTCGTCCAGATCATCGAACCGGTTGATCCCCCTCAGACGGGCCATGTCCTCCTCGTACCATCCCTTCCAGCCGATCTTCCGCAGCTTCCGGTCGAGGAAGTATTGCGCCGCCTGTTTGAAGCCGAACCGCCAGATGGCGGTCCAGAGCTTTCCGCCCCGCTGGACCCGCGCCGAGGGCGCCCACCACCCCAGGACGTTCTGGCGATGGTACCAGACCAGGTACTGGAGCCGGTCCCGGTCCAGGCTGCGGGTCCGGACATTGGCCCACATGCCGTTGTACCAGCGGTAGTCGTCGGCATTGGTCACCAGGCCGGCGTCGGTCAGGATCTTCCGGATCCCGGTCCGCGGGTAGGGGGTCAGGATCTGGCAGTAGATGGAATCCACCTGGAGGTTCTTCAGGAAGCGGAGGTTTTCCACCAGGTCCGCCTCGTCGTCTTCGGGAAACCCGAGAACCAGGCCGCCCACCACCATGATCCCGTGCTTGTGGCACAGGGCCACCGCCCGTTTGGACGCCTCCACGATGTTGCCCTTGTTGGCCGCTTTCAGGTTTTCGGCGGAGACGTTTTCAATGCCCAGGAAGACCGACCGCATCCCGGCCCGGGCCATTTTTTCAATCATCGCCGCGTTGCGGGACATGGAGACGCAGTCGGCCTGGATGACGAAATTGAGCCCCTTGTACCCCCGGGCGATGATGGCGTCGCACAGCGCGATCACCCGGTCGGGGTCGAGAACGAGGTTGTCGTCGGAAACGAAGACCCACCGGGTCTTGCGCTTGTAATAGATGTCGTCCAGGTCGGCCAGGACCCGCTCGATGGGAAAGGCCCGGAAATGCCGGCCGTACATGTGGCGGATGGAGCAGAAGTTGCAGTTCCGGGTGCAGCCCCGGGAGGTCTCCATCACCTCGATGCGGCTGTTCATGATGTGATAGCCCCACGTGAGACGCCGTTTGTCCCGGATGGGCAGCTTCAGTTTCGAGAGATCGGCCAGCTCCCCCTGGGGATTGTGGACGAAGCCGCCGTTTTCCTTGTAGGACAGGGAGGGGATGTCCGACAGCCGGTCCCGCCCTTCCAGGGCGTTGACCAGCCGCCGGGCCGGTTCCTCGCCCTCCCCCCGGACGAGGAAATCGATGAGGTCGGCCCCGGGGGACGCGGCGATCTCCTCGTACATGAGGGTGGCATGGTATCCGCCCACCATGATCCGGGCATTGGGCGCGAGTTCTTTCACCAGGCGGATGATCCGCGTGCAGGTGTCGTACTGCCACGACATGGCGGAAAGCCCCACCAGGTCGGGCGCGAGCTTCGGCAGGGTCCGGGTCAGGTATTTCCGCACCCCGCGCCGCTTGCGGATGAGATCGATGAGAAAGACGCTGTGACCGTCGTCGATATTGGCCCCGACGCTGGCGATGCCGAGGTTGGGCATATGGATGGCGGCCTCGTGGAGCACCAGCGGGGCCACGTCCGGCATGGACATGAGAACGATTTTCATGGGGGTTCCGATTGGATTCCTTTCTACTTCAGGTTTTCGGCGATTTCGGCGCGGTACCGTTTGGGGCCGAGGATGAACCGGGCGGCCACAAAGGCGCCCAGGACGGTCCCGAGAACCCCGGGCGCGAGGACGCTCTGGCCGGCCAAAAATAATCCCTTGATTGGGGTTTTGGACAGGAGCGCGGCGGAAAAGAGCTGGTCCCCGGACCGAAGCACTCCGTAGGCGCTGCCCTCCGGCGTGGCCACCCAGTCCCGGAGGGTCAGGGGCGTATAGACGTCGAGGATGCGGGGGTCGGGGATCGGCCCCAGGATGGGCTCGGCGTCCCGGATCATCCCCATGGCCGTCTCCTTTTTTAGCGCGGCGTATTCCGGGCCCCGGCGGCCGGTGCGGGTCTCCGTCCACGGTTCCCACAGCGCATCCCGGCCCGCCCCCAGGATGGACAGCAGGGTCTCCCCCTTTCGCCCCATCCGCCGGGCCTGGAGAAACCGCATGTCGACAATGGACCCGTCCGGTTCCCGGCGGATTCGGAAAATGTTGTGGGGGATCTCCGCGAGGGCGTCGGCGTCCACGGCCGCCTGGACCCCCAGGATGGAGTGGGTGTTCCGGAGCCCCCCGATCCGCTTCCGGTAGAGCGGCGGGGCCGCGCCCTCCGGCAACAAGTCCAGGGCCGCGGCCGGATGGACGGCGCCCACCACCACCGGCGCGGTCAGGGTCTCGCCCGATGCGAGCCGGACCCCGGTGACGGTCCGCCCTTCGGTGGTCACCTCCGCGGCGCCGTTCCCTGAAATCAGCCGTCCCCCCAGTTCCTGAAAGCGGTCGATCAGGACCGCGGCCATTTCGGGGCCGCCCCCGGCCAGCCGCCAGGAGGAAAGGAGGTAGCTCACCAGGGCCATGTGATGGTAAAAGACCGGGCACTGGTCCGCGGGCACGCCGATCCAGCAGGAGGGGATTGAGAGGACCGCCTTCAACCCGGGGGAGCAGCCCAGGCCGTCGAGAAAATCGCCCAGGAGGTCGAAAAAAGCCGACGACGGCCCCGCCTCCGCCCCTTCCCCGGTCAGCAGCCCGGCGGACCCCAGAAGGCCCGCCGCGCCCCGGAGCCGGGCCATGATCCCCGTGATCTGTCCGCCTTCGTCCGGAAAGGCCGCGCGCAGGTTCGCCTCGTAGGCGTCCAGCCCCTCGGGGAGATCGAAGACCCTGTCGTCGAAGATGTACCGGTCGATGACGCCGCCCCGGCCCATCCGCTCCAGGTCCAGGGCGTCGGTGATCCCCAGATAATCGAAAAGCCGCCGGAGGATCTGACCCTCGCCCAGGGCGCCCAGGTAGTGAACCCCCACATCGCAGGGGAATCCTTTCCTGTGGTACCCCCCCATGAGGCCGCCCGGCCGGGCGTTCTTCTCCACCACCGTCACCGGGTATCCGGCCAGGGCCAGAACGATGGCCGTGGAGAGGCCCCCGACCCCCGACCCGATCACCACCACGGGAACAGGCTCCGGAAAAGCGCCCTTCATCGTCATCCTTCGGCCATGAGGGCGCGGACCTCGGCCATGAGTTCCGACACCGACCCGTATCCACCGGGATCGAGGGTTCCGACGCGCTCTATGCGGATGGTGTTCGCCACGCAGGTGTTGAACCGGAACCGGCCCGGCGGAAAAAGGTGTTGCGTGTTCCGAACCCGAAGGACCGCCGCGGGGGCGCCGGTCCGCCGGGCGATCTTGAAGGCCCCCGGATTGAAGGGGCCGATCCCCTCCCCCCGTCGCCGACGGGTGCCTTCCGGAAAGACGAAAATGTTGCCCCCTCCCTCCAGAAACGGCTTTAGATTGGAAATCCCATCGATCATCACCCCTTCCAGCCCCGTCTCTGGGGCGGCGGGCAGGTACCCGGCCCGGCGCAGGACCCGGCCGAAAATGGGAATCCGGAACAGGCTGCTCTTGACGATGGTCTTGTGCCGGGGAAACAGGGCGATCAAAAGGATCGGGTCGAGATACGAGATGTGGTTGGAGACCACCACCGAGGATCGAATCCCGCGCGCCCCGGGATCGACCTGGATGCGAAGCCCCGGCGTGCCGGCCGCCAGCAGTTTGAAGAAAATCCGAAAAAACCGGTGAAGAAGCCGCTGACAGGCCGTCTCCTTGTCCCCGGCGGTGAGAACAAGGCCCAGGTAGACCGGGGCGAAAAAAAACACCCACCCCAGGGTAAAATACGTCCACGCGACCAGGGGAATGAGGAGATCGAGAGCCGGTTTAAGCGGGGCGAAGCCCCGAAGCGGCTGTGGGGAACGGTCGGCGGTCATGATCCCGATTACCGCCCTATACGACCGTCAACAACATAAAACAATGTGAAAACCGTCCGCTTTCGGGAATAAAGCAGAGCAGCTTCTGCCCGGTCCGCAGCCGCCCGGAATGGAACAGTTCTTCCAGGATGATGTAGATGGCCGCGCTGCCGGTGTTGCCTTTGTCCGGCAGGTTGGTGAACCATTTCTCCTCGGAGATCCCGAAACCAATGCGGCGCATCTCTTCGAAGAATTTGGGGCGGAAATAGGCTGACGAGTAATGGGGCAGGAACCAGTCGATCGCGTCGGGGGTCAGGTCGCGCTTCCGGGCGATGCGGGAAAGCGCGGCGCCCATGGTCGAAACGATGTGTTTGTCCAGCAGGCGGATGTCCTGGCGGATGGAGAACCGGTAGGGGGCGTCGGCGTCCCCGATGTCCTCCACTTCCCGCCAACCGGCCACGGCGCCGTTCCCGTTTTTGACGCCGCCGGCGTACATGCAGGTCTCCAGCCCGCCGGAAAAAGCGATCTGGTCGATCCATTCGATCTTCAGGGAGGGGCGGCCCCCGTCGGCATTTGGCCGGGGAGACAGCAGGGCCGCGCCGGCGCCGTCGGAGAGCATCCAGCGGAGAAAATCGGCGTCGAAAGCTCGGATGGGCCGCTTCTCCAGCCCGGCGTCGTCCGCCAGCAGGGGTAAAAAGAACGCGGCCCGGGTGAAGGACGAGGCCAGTTCCGACCCCGTGGCCACGGCGGTTTCGGACATGCCGGCCGCCACGCTCATCCAGGCGTATTTCATGGCCGTCATGCCGGAGATGCAGATGCCCGACGCCGACATGGTCTCGCACTCCGGCCCCCCCAGCTCCCCGAGCACCATCAGCCCGTGGCCGGGGATCAGGACATCGGGCGTGGACGTGCCGCAACAGAGGCACTCCAGCCGGCTCGCATCGAAACACCCGCTGTCGAGCGCGCGAACCGCTTCGGCGGTCAACCGGGCATTGGTGTGGGTCAGCCGGCCCGTGGCCGGGTCCAGGGCGTAATAGCGTTTGCGGATCCGGTTGCTTTTCAGAACGATCCGCCGGGCCTTGGACGACGCGCCGCCGACCCGGCCCAGAACCTCTTCGATTTTATCGTTTTCCACCGGCGCGTTGGGCAGAAACGCCGCAACATCGTTGATAAACACATCCATATATAAAGCGGATCCTTATGCTCTACTCGTGTTTCAGGTTCAGGAATCGTTTCCACAGCCCGGCATAGGTCTCGTAAAACTCGGCTTCCGGCATCCGGGTGGGGACCACCGCGTTGAGGAAGGTATAGTAATCGAGATCGTGGATCGTGATCCGGTCTTTCATCCGGTCATGGAGCGGGGTGCCGGGCAGGGGGGTCAACACCGACGGCAGGGGCAGGTCGATGGCGTGGGCCGCCACGAACCGTTCCAGGGCCGTGAACTCTTTTTCGGTATAATCGGGGGAGACGATGAAATCGCCGATGATGCGGATGCCCAGATCCTGGAGGATCTCCATGGCCCGGACGTTCACCGCCGAGGCCGTGTTCTTGTTGTACCCGGCCAGCCGTTCGTCGGAGATCTCCTCGAATCCGATGACGGCGGTGGCCAGCCCGGCGGTCTTCCAGAGGGAAAACAGCTCCGGATGCCGCACCACCGTGTCGGACCGGACATCGGCCACGAATTTCTTCTCCCATCCCCGCTCGATGATCCGCCGTCCCAGCGCTTCGGACGCCCGCACGTCGCCGAAGGTGTTGGCGTCGGTCAGACGGACGAGGGGGATGTCGCCCAGCAGCGCGATGTCGCGCATCACGGCGTCCACGGAATGGGTCAGGTACCGGCCGCCGGTGGTGTTGGGGACGGCGCAAAAAGCGCACCGGTGGGTGCAGCCGAAGGCCGTGGCCACGAACCCGATCTTGCCCCCCACGCCGCTCATGACGTATTGGTCCCGGTGCTGTTCCACCAGATCGTAACGGGGCGGCCGGTCGTCCACCAGATCGGCGTCGGTGAATTTCCGGGGCGTCAGCCGAAGCGGACCGCCGGGATCGGTCCCGGCCGCGCCGGGGATGCCGTCCGCCGGCCGGCCCCCGGCCAACGCATCGACCAGTTCCCGGAAACTCCGCTTCCCGAGGCCGGCAACGACGTAATCGATGCCCTCCCGGTTGAAAAATTCCGGATCGCTAGAGGCGTGATGCCCGCCGACCACCACGATGGGATCCGAATGGGTCTTGAGATCCCGGGCAATGGACAGGACCGCGTTGGCCTCGCAGGTCACGCCGGTGATGCCCACGAGATCGGGGCGCAGCCGCTCCACATCGTCCCAGAGGGACTCCGGGGCCGCCTTGAGATCCGTGATAGCTACGTCGTGGCCGTCGAGATTGCCGGCCAGGGTCTCCAGGGCCAGGGGTTCGCCCCGGAAGATCATCTTGATGCCGTCGATCCCGTACTGCTCTTCGGGGATGCTTTTGCCGCTGTTGGGCGGATTGATTAACAATATGTTCATGGGACTCCGATCAGGCCGTCGCATTGGGGTCGTTCGTTCCGATATCGATCAAGCGGATCATCATACCCGAGCCGGCTGAAAAGTCAATATGGATGCCCAGTTCGGCTCCTTCTTGACATTTTTGCTCCGGTATCGCATTCTGATTTCCAAACGCCGGGAAGATTTTCCAGCCACGGGTAAAAGGGATTGAAAAAAGCACCGATCAACTACCATGACGCTTTGAAAGTGATCCGCCGTTTACTTGATGCGGCCGAAATTCAGAACAAACCGTTTCAAGAGCCCATCGTCATGGTCGGCGGCACGGCGATGTCCGCTCATAACCTTCGGAAAACCTCTTATGATGTTGACCTTTATGTTCAGGATTTCAACGACGATGTCGTTTATCAGGTCGAGTCGGAATTCAAATCGAAATTTGGCGAACAGTTCAAAATTGACGTCACCTCCGTCGAAAATATCTGGGGCGCCATCATGTTGCGCGATATCGCCGAATCGGAACCGGACTGCGTCATTCAAATCAGCCACCGCGATATCACAATTCGCAAATTGAGCCCCGAAGACCTGTTCTTGATTAAATTGGATACCAGCAGAGAGAAAGACAGAGACGATTTGGCGGTTATATACGAAAAAACAGATGCGGACAGATTGATAGCCCGGTTCAACGCCATATGGAAATGGCATGGAAACCGGGATGCCGTCCCGGGTTACGCGGACAACTTCGTATCCGTTCTCCAGCGACTGGGCGGTCACATTCCCGCTGATGTTTTACCCCGGTTGGAACTCCCTGAACATATGAGGATGTCCCTTTATGAGGCATGGATACCGGACAATCATGGAACCCTACGACCGGAATGACCTGGAAACCTTCATTATCCATGAGAACAAAATCCTCGAGGATTGCATCGATCTGATCAATCGAAGAATCCCTTTGGCCGACTGGCCCCGGCATCCCCGGGTCGCGTTTCTTCTGGCAATCCAATCCGGGGAAAAAAGAGAAGCCTATAAAGCTTTCAGCCTGGCCCGCCACTTGCGCATCGGCCGGCGATTCGACGGATATGATGTACCGGGGAAGCCCAGTCCGCTGCAACGCCGGTGCGCCGAGCGCATTCGGGCGGATCTGCCGGGATTGATTCGACTCGGCGCGGGCAGCCATCTAAAGATCTAAGCGCCTATTAATAAGCGCCTAAATCGCCGGCCATATTTCCTGATCCGGTCATCGCCTTATACTGTGTCCGCGGTATTGACGCCGGGCGGCGTCATTGGCTATTAATTAAACGACAAAGAGATCCGTACCAGGCACGCCTTGATGCCCACCCCTTTGGAGGAGGAACCGACATGAAACCCCTACGCCGACCCCATCGCCCCTTCAACAGAGGGCTATTGCCCCTCTCCTTCGCGATCCTTTGGACAGCGGCGGTGCTGCTTCCCTGCCCACCAGAGGCCCCGGCGGCCGACCCGTTTTACCCCCTCACCCGCTACGTCCGCGAACCCGCCGAACTCCATCAGCAGCCGTCCTTCGACGCCCGCATCTCCGTCGAGCTGGAAAAAGGCGCCCGCCTCACCCTCATCGATCAGCAGGGGGAGTGGTTCGTGGCCAAACTGCCCAATGAGCGGTTGGGATGGATCCATGATCGGTTCCTGACCGGCGAACCGCCCGCGGCCCCCGAACCGGAACCCGAGGCGACGCCGGAAGCCCCGGCCGAGGCGACCCCGCCGCCGGCCGGGGAGCGGGAAGAGACCGAAGCAGCGGCCGCGACGGCGCCCGAAACCCTGTTTCCGGTGTGGGTCAAGGTGGCGTCGGGCCGGATTCGCACCGCGCCGAACCTGGAGGCGCCCATCGTTCTGGGGGTGAGCCGGGGGGAAACGGCATCCGTAGTGGAGACCGAGGGCAAGTGGCATCGCATCCGGCTGGCGGACGGCCGGACCGGGTGGGGGCATCGCATGCTCTTTTCAAAAATCGACGGGAAAGACGGACCGGACGACATTCCGGAGACCGGCGAGACGGCTCCGGACGACGAAAAAACGACCGTCGGGGAACCGGACGCCGCCGAGCCGGACGCCGGTGAACCGGCCGCGGCGGCGGCGCCAGCATTAGAAATCGGAAAGCCCGCCGGCGAAAAGATCCTCTACTACGTTAAAATGACCACCGAACCGGACGGCCGGGAAAAGGTGGTGTTCCGGCTGGGCGGATTCTATCCGCCGGAGACCTTCGTGATGGAAGAAGGCGAGCCCAAGGTGGTCTGCGATTTCATGGGCATCGCGCCCGGCGAGGCGTTGAGACGCCGCATCCCTTTCGACGGAGAAATGATCCGGCGGGTCCGCATCGGGGTCCACGCCGACGCGGACCCCAAAAAAGTCCGGGCCGTGGTCGATCTGACCCGGAACAAGGCCTATTCGGTGGAGCAGGTCTTCGTCAAAGGCAAGGGGGAGTACATTCTCACGTTCACCACTACGGATTAAGCGTCTACCCCCCCGCCCGGAGCACCGCCGCGGTCTTCAGTTCCTCCACATAGAACCAGCCCAGGGAGGGCATCCGGTAATAGACCACCATCCGGGAGCCGCCCTCCCGATCCACCTCCGCCAGGCCGGATTCATCCTGCAAAATGGCGGCCACCACCGCCGGCACGGGGAACGGCTTCAGCTCCAGGGCCGGGCCGGAGTCTCCTTCCTTCATGTCCACGCCCTGCTGTCCCGACCGGACCACGATGCGGCCCTTGTTGTCCAGCAGGTAGCTCTCGATGACCCCCTGGGCGCCGGGTCGGTTGAGGTGGTCATGGATGATGTCGCTGAAGGTGACGTCCATCCCCAGGACCCCGTAGAACCGGTTCTCGCTGTCGATGAGCGAGGTGGCGCAGGGGAGCACCAGTCCCAGACCCTGGATGTCGAAATAGGGGTTGCCCCACCGGACGTCCTGGTGTCCCTTGCCCAGGGCGTACCAGGGCCGCTTCCGGGGATCGTAGTCTTCGCTGTAGGTCCCCTTGCCGGGATAGGAATACATCACGCCCGCCTCCAGGCCGATGAAGGCCCACCGGATGGGAACCCCGTGGACCGTCAGCAGGCGATGGGCCTCGGATTCGCTGATGGAGGCCGTGCCGGGCCGACTGTCGATGAGGGTCTGTTTGAAATGGTGTCGGAGGGGCGCCAGGCGCTGCATGAGCGGGGCGACGGCTTCCCGGTCCACCCCCGGCGCCGTATGGACCACCGGATATTCGATGCTCACCTGCTTTTCGTAAAGCGGGGCGTAGTCGTGGTCGGGCGGATCCTGGCCCGGCGTGTTGAATTCCGATATCCAGTAAAACCGCTCGTCGTTCTCCGGCGCGTCCTGGATCAGGTAGATGGCGTTGTTGGAGAGGTTCCGGGCCAGGCCCTCCAGCCTGAGAAAATTATTGTCGATGATGTGGGCGTGGTCGGAGACCGCCGCCTGGAGGCGCGTCAGCCGGTTTTCCCGCAACCGGGCCGCCTTGAGAGCCGCCTGTTCCCGGTAGAGGCCGCCGATGGCCAGGGCCGCCGACAGGAGCAGCACCGACAGGAGGAGGATCAGGGACAGCTGCCGGTGCTTGTTCATCCACCGCCAGACCTTCCGGGGCAAATTGTCGGGGAGTTCCGAGACCTCCTCCCCCTGGAGATAGGCCCGGACGTCGGCCATTAGCGCGTTGACGCTCTGGTACCGGTCCTCGGGGTTGAACTCGGTGGCCCGGTGGATGATGGCCTTGAGTTCCGGGTCGATCTTCTTTTCGGGCACCAGGTGGTCCAGGGAATTGAGGTAGCCGCCCTTGGCCCATTCCAGCTTTTTCTTGCTGTCGCCGGTGCGGGCGGGTCGCAGGGTCGCCAGTTCGTAGAGGACGGCGCCAAGGGAGAAGATGTCGCTGGCCGGCCCCACTTCGGGCCGGGCCTTGGCCTGTTCCGGCGACATGTAGCTTAGGGTGCCCACCACGCCCTCGGGCTGGTTGGCGATCTCGGTGTCGGACTCGCTGGGGTCCCGGGTGAAGATCTTGGTGACCTGGGTCGCCTGGGTGGGTTCGAATTCGTCCTCGCCCTTGAGCATCTTGGCGATGCCCCAGTCCATGACGTAGACCTCGCCGTAATCGCCCACCATGATGTTGGCCGGCTTCAGATCCCGATGGACCACCTGTTTCCGGTGGGCGTAGGCGATCCCCTCGCAGGACTTGAGAAAATAATCGAGCCGGGACTTGAGGCGCAGGTCCGGGTCCAGATCCGCCTTGGGATCCTCCGCGTATATCTGGCGGGCCTTGGCGATGATGTCGAAGAGGCTCTTCCCCTTGATGAGCTTCATGACGAAGGACACGTTCTTCCGTCCCGCGTCCGGGCGTTTGACGGTGTAAAGCGGCACGATGTTGGGATGGTCCAGCTGGGCCGTGATCTGGGCCTCCCGGAGAAAATAGCTCAGGGCCGCGGCGGAACTCACGTCCTCCCGGAGCACCTTGATGGCGACCTTCCGCAGGAGCTGATTGTCCTTGGCCAGCAGCACTTCGCCCATGCCGCCCTTGCCGATGCTGCCGAGTTCCTGATACCGCTCCTCGATGTCCCCCGAGATGTCGAAGACGTCCTGGGAGAAATCGACCATGGTCAGGGTGGCTTCGCTGACGTATTCGTCGTCCGCGGGCGCGGTCTCGGCCTTGACCACGGGACGGGCCGGCCTTTCGGGGGCCTGGGGCGGCGGCGGTTCGACCTCACGGGGCGGCTCGCCGGCCGTATCCGCCGGTTGGGTCTGGGGCGGAAAGGCCTTGAACACGTGTTTGCACTGGGAGCAACGGAGTTTGGAGCCTTCGGGCTTGATCAAATGACCGGGGACATCGAAGGTGACATTGCAGTTGTCGCATTGGATGATCATGACAGCTTCCTTATTTGGAAAAAGGGGGACAGGGGGGCGCCGCATGCCGCACGTTCGCATCTTATAAAATCGACAATCGGAATTCAACCTAAAAAATAAAGGGGATATCAGGCCAGATCCAGATCCCAGTTCCACAATCCGGGCCGGTCCTTCAGTTGAATCCCCCGGGGAAGGGGCTCGTGGAGATGGACAAAAAGCCGGTATCCGGCGGCGTCCAGCTCGCTCTTTTTCAAACGGAGGTCCACGACCCAGTTGGGGTAGACCCAGACGTTGGGGCCATGAGCCGCGGCCCATGCCGCTTCCCCCCTGGGGCTCACGAAGCCGGCGTTGGTTTTCAGATCCTCCGACAGGGTGCGGGAGATGCACAGGGGCCAGTGGCCCCAGAGAACGACGCCCAGGTCCAGGGGGCTCGTCTTGGGCAGGGAAAGGTAATCCTCCCGGCCCAGCTCCGGGCTCAGGACGGCGCCGGCGAACCCCATGTCTTTCAGGACCTCCAGGGCCAGCGGATTGGCCGCGTTGCAAAAGGGGCCGGCCCACAGGTCCGCCGACCCAGGATCGGGGAAAAGGGCCGTCTGCCACGGAGCGTTGAGGACGAACCGCCGCCCCCCTTTTTCCAGGGCCGCGGCCGCGGCGCCGCGCCAGAGGGCTTCCTCCCCGCCCTTGTCCCCCGGCCAGATCACCGGCGGGAGCCACCACCAGACCGCCCGGCACTCGGCTTCGGAGAGGGTCCCGGGCAGGTCCGGCGTCATCCAGAGGCCGACCTCGCCCGAGGGCCGCTTG
>JAABTM010000035.1 GCA_011389855.1 Desulfobacteraceae bacterium | reverse complement strand
CAGCGTCCGGTACGATTACACGCCGTTTTATCAGGGGGAAGTGGATCTCTGGCCGGTCTACCGGAACGCCCAGGGGATCATCCTCCAGGAGAAATTGCGGGAAGCGGGGGAAAAAGCGGCCTTTTTCGACCCGGACGCCGCCGGGGTCCGGTTCGTGGCCAATTCGGTGGTGACCACCCGAAAAATGATGGAAACCCAACCCGAGGTGGTGGACAAGTTCGTCGCGGCCCTGATCGAGGCCTGGGAAGCGGCCATGGACCCGGCCAACTCGGAGGAGACGGTCCGGCTCATCCACGATTACGATCCGGATACGCCGCTGTCGCAGATCCGCCAGCAACTGGCTCTCACCCGGGACTTCGTGAAACCGTCATCCAACTTCAAGATCGGCGCCATCGACGCGTCGGCATGGGAGGAGACGGAGCGGATTATGGTGAATCAGGGGCTGCTTCCGGGGCCGGTCAACGTGGGGGACGCCTTGACGACGCGTTAGGTGAATTGCTGGAATTATACCAAATTTGATCCCGCCCGACCGCGCGGGAGTGAACTCCCACGCTACTATGTGTCGTCCCTACAGGACTGAAATTGCAAAAAATGTCCTGTAGGGACATCATAAAATAGCGTGGGAGTTTACTCCCGCGCGGCAAATGGCGAGCGGCGCCGTTGAATTCGCCTTGTTGGGATATTCATTTCCGTAATTCGCCTTATGGAAAAAGGCGATCAGAACCGATACGTGACCCCTACCGCGATCACCGGATAAAATTCAAACTTGTCCAGGTCGTCTTCAAGGTCTTTGCGTTCGCGCTCCAGGTCGTTTCTAAAAGTATCCAAGTCATTCCCTGTCAGGGTTGTGCCCTCGGCTTTATATCCTAAATCCGCCGATCCCTGAAACAGCACCCCCAAATCAAAGGAAAATTGCCAGTTGCCTTCTTGATCCACGGCGTTGCCGTAGCCGATGCCGAGATAGGGGGCAATGTCGTTGAAATCAAGATCGCCAGAAAGATCGCCAATTTCCTGCCCTGTGTATCCTCTATTATCTTTGGCGTTGTCCCCGATATCATAATATTCATTATCATCCAAATCCCCATCCATATCCGCCCCATTCTGATTAATCATCAGCCCGGCGGTGGCCCGCCATCCGCTTTTTTCAAATGGATGGTAGTCCAGCAACAGCCCCACCGTGAAGAGGTCCATATCGATGTCGTAATCGACGCCGCTTTCCTCCCCCTCATAACTAATGGTGAACCCGTTGAGCCCCAACCGGCCGTTTAAATACGGCGTAATGCCGGCGGTCATCTCCACGCCGAGGCCCAGCGTCCCCACTTTCGCGCCCGCGGCGAACTCCCCCAATTGCGCTTGCGCGGGAACCGCGACGCCGACGACCAGAAACGCCGCCACTAACACCCCAATCCATGATCTCCTCATCCGTTCTCTCCTTTCCTTCCCGAAAGGTTTAAAAAAAGAGGCCCCTTTGACCTCTATATCCCCAGATAGGCTTTCTTGACATCCTCGTTGGCCAGAAGGCTGGCGGCGGAGTCGGTGATGGTGATGCGGCCGTTTTCCATGACATAGCCCCGGTTGGCGATCTTCAGGGCCAGGTTGGCGTTTTGTTCCACCAGGAAGATGGTGGTTTTGTTTTCGGTGTTGATCTTCTCGATGGTATCGAAGATCCGACGGACCATCATGGGCGCCAGCCCCAGGGAGGGCTCGTCCAGGAGCAGGAGCCGGGGCCGGGCCATGAGGGCCCGGGAGATGGCCAGCATCTGCTGTTCGCCGCCGCTCAGGGTGCCGCCGGCCTGGTGCCGCCGCTCGGCCAGAACGGGGAAGAGGTCGAAGATGTACTCCAGGTCCGTTTTGATCTCGCTTTTATCGTTTCGGAGAAAGGCCCCCATGTCGAGGTTTTCAGCGACGGTCAGGAAGGGGAAAATCCGGCGGCCCTCGGGAACCTGGGAGATGCCCATGGCGACGATGGCGTCGGGCTCCATCTCGTGAATGGGCCGGCCCGTGAAGAAGATCTCCCCCCGCCGGGGGGGGACGATCCCGGAAATGGACATGAGGGTGGTGGTTTTGCCGGCGCCGTTGGCGCCGATGAGACAGATGATCTCCCCTTCGCCCACCTCGATATCGATGCCCTTGAGCGCCTGGATTTTGCCGTAGTAGGTGTTGACGTCGATCAGTTTAAGCATCGGGGTCCTCTCCGAGATAGGCTTTGATCACTTTGGGGTCGTTTTTGATCTCGTCGGGCGATCCCTGGGCGATCTTCCGGCCGTAATCCATGACGAAAATCCGGTCGGACAGGCTCATGACCAGCTTCATGTCGTGTTCGATGAGCAGGATGGAGATCCCCTCCTCGTCGCGGATCTTTTTGATCAGGTCGTCCAGCGCCCGGGTCTCCTGGGGGTTCATGCCGGCGGCCGGCTCGTCCAGGAGCAGCAGAAACGGATCGGTGGCCATGGCCCGGGCGATCTCCAGCCGCCGCTGGGCGCCGTAGGGCAGGTTCTTGGCCAGTTCGTTGACGAACCGCGACAGGCCGATTCGTTCCAGGATGTGGTAGCTGTGATCCACCACCGTCTGTTCCTCGTCCCGGGCCGATTTCAACCGGAGCATGGCCCCGGCCACGCCGGTGCGGGTCCGGCAGTGCCGGCCGATCATGACGTTTTCCAGCACGGTCATGTTCTGGAAAAGCCGGATGTTCTGGAAGGTCCGGGCCAGTCCTTTCTCGGTGACGTGGTTGGGCTTGAGGCCGTTGATCCGCTCCGGATCACGGCCCGGCCGGGTGATGAGGATGTCGCCCTGGGTGGGGCTGTAAAGGCCGGTGATGCAGTTAAAAAAGGTTGTCTTTCCGGCGCCGTTGGGGCCGATGAGGGCGGCGATCTCCCCTTTCCGCACATCCAGATCGAGCCGGTCCAGGGCCCGGAGGCCGCCGAAATCCATGGTCATGCTCTTGACGTCGAGTATCGGTTCCATAGGCCGCGTCAGCTTCCGCTCCCTCCGTTTGGCGCTTTTTCGCCGTTTCCTTTGAACTGGTAGACTCTGCGCACGCCGCTGATCAGCCCCTGGGGCCGGAAGACCATCATGAGCACCAGAATGCCGCCGAAGAGGATCATCCGGTAGTCGGAAAAGGCCCGGAGGTATTCCGGCAAAAGGATCAGCACCAGGGCCCCCAGGATGACCCCGGGAATGGACCCCATTCCGCCCAGCACGACAATGGAAAGGATAATGGCCGATTCCAGGAAAGTGAAGGAGGCGGGGTTGATGAAGGTGGTTTTGGCGGCGAATACGACGCCCGCCATGCCGGCCCAGGTGGCCCCCAGGGCAAAGGCGGTCAGTTTGGTCCTGGTTTTGTCGATGCCCATGGCCTGGCAGGCGATCTCGTCTTCCCGCAGCGCGATCCAGGCCCGGCCGATGCGCGAGTTCTGGAGACGGTTGACGAAAAAAACCGTGAGGATCACAAGGCCGATCAACACGAAATAAACGTAAGTGGTGGCGGTGTTCAGGGACATGTCGATGCCGAAAAATCCAGGGCGGGAAATGCCGGCGATGCCGCTGGGGCCAAAGGAAAAATCATTCCAGTTCTCCAGAATCAGCCGGATGATCTCGCCGAAGCCCAGGGTGACGATCGCCAGATAATCGCCTCTGAGGCGCAGCACCGGAAACCCCAGCAGAATCCCGAAAAGCGCCCCCAGAAGGCCGCCCAGGGGCAGGGCGATCCAGAATCCCACGCCGAAATGGAAATTGAGCAGCGCGTAGCTGTAGGCCCCCACCGCGTAGAAGGCGACGTATCCCAGATCCAGCAGGCCGGCCAGGCCGATGACGATGTTGAGTCCCAGCCCCAGCATCACGTAAATCAGGGCGGTGGACATAATCGTGACCTGATAGGTGGAAAACAGAAAGGGAAAAACGCAGACAAAGGCGACCACGAGGCCGACAATGGACCGCGAGAGCCGGGGACGGTCCATGATGCGCTTGACCAGAGGGGGCTTCTCCCCGCCGGCTTCCTTCCGCTTGAGGCCGGCCTCTTTGCGCTCCATCATATAGCGCCAGACAAATGAAATCGCAAAGCTGCCCACTCCGATGATGATCAGATTCCGCCAGCGCCACTCGATCACTTCTTCGATGGGATTGACCCGGACTACCATGATGGGGAAGGTCAGAAACATGAACCAGAGGGAGACGAGAACAGAGCGTTTGATTTCGGCGAATGTAATCATGGGGCTATACCTTCTGCGTTGTGGAGCGTCCCAGGATCCCTTCGGGCCTGAAGATCAGGATGAGGACCAGGAGGGTGAAAGCAAACACATCCTCGTAGTCGCTGGAGACATACCCGGTTGCGAAGCTCTCGGTCCAGCCCAGGACCATGCCCCCCAAAACGGCGCCGGGCACGCTGCCGATGCCGCCCAGAACCGCGGCGGTAAAGGCCTTGATGCCGGCGATAAAGCCGATGTAGAAATTGATCATGCCGATGTGGGAGGCGATGAGCACCCCGCCGATGGCCGCCGTGGCCGATCCGATGATGAAGGTGAAGGAGATGACCCGGTTGACGTTCACCCCGGACAGCAGCGCCATGTCCCGATCCTGGGCCGTGGCCCGCATGGCCTTGCCCAGACGGGTGAATTTGATCAGAAAGGTCAGGGCCGCCATGACCAGGGCCGTGGTGAGAACGATGATCACCTCGGCCGAACTCATGATATGGGCATAGGGTTCAAGGAATCCGAACTCGGGCATCAGGGCCGGAAAAGGGAGAAAATCGGATGTCTGGGCCAGCAGCACGTAATTCTGAAGAAAGATCGACATGCCGATGGCGCTGATCAGGGCCGACAGCCGGGGGGCCTTGCGGAGCGGCTTGTAGGCGAGTTTCTCGATGGTGAACCCGTAGGAGGCCGCCCAGATCACCGCGCACAGCGAAGCGATCACCAGAATCGACAACTCGTTGAACCCCAGCAGCGTCAGGACGCTGGCCACGATGAGGGCGGTGAAAGCGCCGATCATGTAAATTTCGCCATGGGCGAAATTGATCAGCTCGATGATGCCGTAGACCATGGTGTACCCCAGGGCGATCAATGCATAGATGCTGCCCCGGGTCAGACCGCCGAGGAAAAGCTCGATAAAATATTCCATGGTAGCTGCCTTGCGAAAGGGATAGGGGTGCTGCCCCGAAGGGTCGGATGCGAGGTGCGAAAAACGGGGGGCGGACCCGGAACGGGCCTGTCCCCCAGGAATGTAGGGGCGAAAAATCTTTCGCCCCGCCCCTACACGAATCTATTTCACCTCGATGTAAGCGCCGTTGCGGACCTGGTACATGGAGAAGCCCACGCCGATGGCGTCGCCCTTCTCGTCGAAGGAGATCTTTCCGATGGGCGTTTCAACCCATTCGGAGCGCAGCGCCTTTGTCACAGCCTCATGGTCGGTGGAACCGGCCTTCTCGATGGCGTTGAGCAGGGCCTGAACACCGGCATAGGCATTGTAGAAGAAGGCGCCCGGATCGGCGCCGAAGGCTTCCTGATGTTCTTTTTCGGCCGCGATGTGGAGCGGGTTCTTGGAGGTGTCCCTGGGGCCGGTCGCGTAGACGCCCTCTGCGTATTCCTTGGCGACCTTGATGAAGGTGTCGTCCTTCACGCCGTCGTCGGAAATGAAGACCGTGCCCATCTTTTTCTTCCGCATGCCCATGACGATCTTGGACGCTTCGGGATGATAGCCGCCGAAGATGACGCCGTCGGCGTCGGAGCGCTTGATCTTCTGGACGATGGCGGAATAGTCCACGGCGCCGGGGGTCACGCCCTCGTAGAGCACCACTTCGGCCTCGTCGGATTCTTCGATGAACTGTTTGGCGAATTCGGCCAGTCCCTTGCCGTAGTCGCCCTTGTCATGGATGACCGCCAGCTTGGAGAGCCCCAGTTTGTCGATGGCGAAATCCACTTCCAGCCGGGCCTGGGCGTCGTCGGACGCGATGGTCCGGAAGAAATTGGGGTAGTCGCCGCTCTGGGTCAGATCCGGATTTGTGGCCGACGGGGACAGGACCACCACGTTAGAGGCATTGTAAATGCCCAGCGCCGCTTTGGTGGCGCCGCTGCAGATGTGACCCAGCACGATCTTCACCCCTTCGGACGCCAGCTTGGTGGCCGTGTTGGTGGCCACCTCGGGCTTGCAGACGTCGTCTTCGGTGGTCATTTGCACCCCCTCGCCCAGGACCCCGCCCCGGGCGTTGACTTTTTTCAGCACCAGCTCCGCCGCCTTGATGGACGGAATGCCGTAGGAGGCCAGGTCGCCGCTGTGGGCCCCGGCCACGCCCAGCACCACCGGCTCCGCGCAGAATCCCGCGCCCGCCACCGTCAGCACCGCGAACATCCCGGCGATCAATGAAACCACTGTCTTGGCGCCCACTGTCTTGCTCATGCTTTTTTTCACCATCTCTTTCCTCCTCTTGGTTTTGGTTATAAACGAAACCGCTTATAAAATCCCCTATATATCCATATGGTTTATCCGAGTCAAGCTAAATATCCGTTCCGGGATTTTATTTAAAAAACCTTGCCCACCCCGGCGGTCTTTGGCTACAATACCGGCCCGATGGATGGAAAAGGCGCCGTGGGCGCGAAGGAGCGGAAAACGCAAGGAGGTTCTTTGAAAAAAATCGGGCTGTACATTAAAAAAGATCCCAGGGCCGCCGAAAGCGCCGATGCGCTGGAGAGCTGGCTCCACCGTCGGGAGCTGACCGTCGTCCGCCGGGAGAGTTCGCCGCCCAGCCGCCGGGCCGAAAACCATCACCTGCCCGCGGCGCCCGACGACCTGGAGTGCATTTTCGTACTGGGCGGAGACGGCACCTTTCTCAGCGCGGCCCGCTGGGTGGGGAACCGGCCGATCCCCCTTTTGGGCGTCAAATTCGGCGAGGTGGGGTTTCTGGCGGAAACGGCCGAAGAGGATCTCATCCCGGCCGCCGAAGCGGTGCTGGCGGGCGACTACAGCCTCACCCCCCGGATGCGGCTGGAGATCGAAATCCGGCGGCAGACCGATGAAACCGTTCACGAAACCGTTTTAAACGACGTGGTCATCAACAAGGGGACCCTGGCCCGGCTGGCCTCCATCGAGACCCACATCAACGGCCACTACCTGACCACCTTCCGGGCCGACGGCCTCATCGTGGCCACCCCCACGGGCTCCACCGCCTATTCCCTGGCCGCCGGCGGACCGGTGATCCACCCCTCGGTGAAAGGGATCATCCTCACCCCCATCTGCCCCTTTACTCTCACCAACCGCCCGCTCATCGTCCCGGACGCCGCCGAGATCCGGATCAGGCTCTCGGAAAAGGCCTCCAACATCATGCTTACTTTCGACGGCCAGGTGGGGCTGACCATCGACGAAACCGACGTTCTCATCATCCGCAAGGGCCCCCACCCCGTCCAGATGATCACCATGCCCGGACGCCACTACTTCGACGTGCTCAAGGCCAAGCTCCGGTGGAGCGGCGGACGGGTTTAGCGATCCTGCGGATACAGCCTCATTTTAATTTGACATATCACCGAGTTTTGGGTAAAAGTTAGGGGTCTGTAGAAAACATCCTGCCGTTTTTTAAAGGATTTGGAACGAGGAATCTCCATGGGAATCTTGAAAAAGCACCCGGCCGTCTTTCTGGGCATCGGAATTACCTTTCTGTTTTTGTTGCTGGCCCTGATCAAGGTGGACTTCATCGACGCGCTGGAGCTGAAGCTGTACGACGTCCGGATGAACCTTAGGGGCGGCGGCGGAACGTCCGACGCCATCGTGCTGGTGGACATCGACAACGACTCCATCGAAAAGCTGGGCCGCTGGCCCTGGCCCCGTTCCCGCATCGCCCAGGCCATCGAAAAGATCGACGACGCCGGGGCCAAGATCATCGGGCTGAACATTATTTATAGCGAACCTCAGGAGAGTTCGGCTCTCAAGGAACTCACCTACCTGACCGAGATGCTGGCCCAGTCGACCAAAGATCCCCAGGTGCTCGAGGCCATGCGGGAGGCCCGGCGGCGGCTGGATCACGACCGGCAGCTGGCCGGCGCCCTCCAGGCGGCGGGCAACGTGGTCCTCCCCATCTTCTTCAAGCAGTCCTTGATGGCGGAAAACGCCCGTGAAAACGCCCTGGCCCTCAAGGACGAAACCCTCCAGAACGTGGACGCCCCGGAAGGCGCCGCGGCGCCCGAAGGGGGCAAGATCGTCATGCCTATCTCTCCCTTCCGGGAAGCGGCCATGGGCCTGGGCCACGTCAATCTTTTCTACGACGTGGACGGCAAGGCCCGCCGGGAGCAACTGCTCTACCGGTACGGCGGCCTCTATTTTCCCTCCTTTACGCTGAAAATCGCCGCCCTGTATCAGGACGTTTTGCAAAAGAACATCTCGGCGACCCTGGGGGAATCGGTCATCCTGGGGCTCACGGAGATGCCGGTCACCCGGAAGACCGCATTTCTGGTGAGTTTCAAAGAGGGCGAGGCGCCCTTCAAACGGTACTCCTTTTTCGACGTGGTCTCCGACAAGATTCCGGCCAGCGTCTTCAAGGACCGCATCGTCCTCATCACCCCCTCGGCCTCGGGGATCATGAACCCGCTCTCCACGCCGGCGGCCAACGTCATGTCCGTGGGCGAATTCACGGCCCACACCATCTGGTCCATGCTCAACAAGCAGTTCATCCGGAAGCCCGGCTGGAACGCGGCGGCCACCTACGCCATGATCCTGATCCTGGGTCTGGTCATCGCCTTTCTCATGCCGCGGCTCAGGGCCCTGACGGGGGGCGTCGTTTTCGCCGGCCTGCTGGTTCTGATGGTGGGCGGCGCCATCTACATGTTCACCGCCCAGGGGCTCTGGATCGAAGTCTCCTACCCGCTGATCCAGCTCATCATCGGCTATATCGGCGTGGCGACCCTCAGCTTCTTCGTCACCGAGGCCCGGAAGGAGAAGGTCGAAGAGCAGTCCGCCGAGACCAACCGGATGCTGGGCATCTCCTTCCAGAGCCAGGGGATGCTCGATATGGCCTTCGACAAATTCCGACGGGCGCCGGTGGACGCGGAGATGAAAGACGTCCTCTATGGCCTGGGCAAGGATTATGAGCGGAAACGCCAGTTCACCAAGGCGGCCTCGGTCTACGAGTACATCGAAGAGCACGACCCCAAATATAAGGATGTGGCCCGCCGGAAAAAGAAGCTCGTGGAGGCCAGCGAAACCATGATCTTCGGCGACGGGTTTCTCACCGGCGCTTCCAGCGACGATCTCCTCTCGGTCGACGGCGACACCAAGCCGACCCTGGGCCGGTACGAGATCTCCAAACAACTGGGCAAGGGCGCCATGGGCGTGGTCTATCTGGGCCAGGATCCCCGGATCAACCGGACCACCGCCATCAAGACCTTCAAGTTCTCGCAAGATTACGAGCCCGAAGAGGCGGAGAAGATGAAGGCCAAGTTCTTTCGGGAGGCCGAAAGCGCCGGCACCCTCTCCCATCCCCACATCGTCACCATCTATGATGCGGGCGACGAACAGGACCTGGCCTACATCGCCATGGAATACCTGGAGGGCGAGGATCTCCAGAAATACACCAAAAAGAGCAACCTCCTGCCTATCCGGAAAGTCATCGAATATGTGGCCGACATCGCCGACGGTCTGGATTACGCCCACGAAAAGGGGATCGTCCACCGGGACATCAAGCCGGCCAACGTCATGCTGTTGAAAACCGGCATCATCAAAATCACCGACTTCGGCATCGCCCGGATCACCGCCGACTCCCAGACCCAGACCGGCGTGGTCAAGGGGACCCCCCACTACATGTCCCCCGAGCAGATCTCCGGCGAAAAGGTGGACGGCCGGTCGGACATCTTCTCCCTGGGCGCCATGATGTTCCAGATGCTCACCGGCAAGGTCCCTTTCAAGGGCGACAGCCCGGCGGCCCTGATGCACCAGATCATGAACACCCCTCATCCCAATCCCCGGGAGATCAACCCGCGGGTGATCAAGCCGCTGGCGACCATCATCGATAAAGCCCTGGAAAAGGACCGGGAGAAACGGTATCAGCGCGCCAACCACATGGCGGCCCACCTGCGGACCCTGGGCAAGAAGATCGACGCACATACGGCCCAGAAAAAGAAAAAGGCGGCCGGGGCATGATCCGCGCCGGTACAAGTGCCGCCGTCCGGACGGGAAAGAGACACGGATTGGGGAGAAGCGTATGATAGTCATTGAAGCGGCGGGCCAGACCGACGTCGGGAAAAAGCGAAAGGGAAACGAGGATTCCCTCTACCTGGACGACGACCTCAAGATTTACGTGGTGGCCGACGGCATGGGCGGCCATCAGGCGGGGGAAGTGGCCAGCGGCCTGGTGGTCAAAACGATCCAGGATTACATGCGGAGCATCCGGAACAACGACGACGCCGAGGAACTGGTGGGCATCGACCAGCGCCTCTCCAAGGAGGCCAACCGGCTCCTTTCCAGTATCCACCTCGGCAACCGGGTCGTGTTTCAGAAGTCCGAGGACAAGCCCGGCTACAAGGGGATGGGGTCAACGGTGTCGGCCGTTTTTTTCACCGATCACACGGCCATTGCCGCCAATGTCGGCGACAGCCCCATCTACCTGATCCGCGGCCACGAGGTGAGCAACCTTTCCGTGCTCCACACGGTGATCGCGGAGCAGATGGCCATCAACCCGGACGCCGAGCGACAGCTGAGCCGCAAATTCAAACACATGCTGACCCGGGCCATGGGGATAGATCGGACCGTCGAGCCCGACACCTGCGAGATCCAGTGCTTCAAGGACGACGTCATCGTCATCGCCTCCGACGGCCTGACCGACAAGGTCTCGCCGGAAGAGATCCGGGACGTGGTCGGGGAACACCCTCCCCAGGGGGCCTGCCAGGGGCTGATCGACCTGGCCAACCACCGGGGCGGCGACGACAACATCACCGTCATCGTACTGAAGGTGGCGGAACTCCAGGAGGAAAAGGGGGGGCTTCTGAAATGGATCGCCCGCCTGTTCAAATAAAGCCATCATATTTAGTGGTTAGTGATTGGCGGTTCGGGACACTATCCACTATCCAGTATCCACTAACCAAAGAGAGAGGGTTTCGGGATGCCAACTTTGACGCTTAAATTCAAGAAGGACTCGGCGAAGATCAAGGAGTACCGCCTTGAACGCGGGCAGTCCATCTCCATCGGCCGGCGGGAAAACAACGACATCGTCATTGAAAATCTCGCTGTTTCCGGTCACCACGCCAAGATCGACTGGACAGGGAACGGCTTCCTGCTCACCGACCTCAAGAGCAAAAACGGGACCTTCGTCAATGACCAGCTGGCCATCTCCCACTGGCTCAAAGACAAGGACGTCATCACCATCGGCAAGCACATCATCGAGTTCCAGTACGGTCAGGGGGAGGTCCAGCCCGACGACCAGTCCGACGACGCCATGGGCGAAACCATGGTGATGGACACCGGAAAGTACCGGTCCATGCTGGCCAAAAACGTCTCCAGCATGGCCGGCCAGGGTCAGGGTCAGGAGGCGGGGATCGGCATGCTCTCCTTCCTGGCCGGCGGGGAAGGGGAAGTGGAACTGACCAAGAAGCTGACCAAGGTCGGGAAAAACGCCTCCTCCGACATCGTGGTGAGCGGCCTTACCGTGGGCCAGACGGCGGCCACCATCAGCAAACGGCCCGATGGGTACTATCTGAGCTATGTGGGCGGCATGTCCAAGCCCAGGGTCAATGGTGCGACAGTGAAAGAATCGGTCGCCCTCAAACAGTTCGACGTCATCGAGATCGGCTCCGCCAAGATGCAGCTCATCAGCAAAGGGTAAACCGAAAAGGGTAAATCGAGAACACTTTAAACAAAACTGGATAAACGCGGCCTTAAACCGCGGCATCCGAAAGCGGGTTCGACTTGAAAAAACTCAGTCTGATCATCGGGGGCGTCGTTGCCGCCCTGATCATCTTCGTTGCCGTCATGTTCTTCGTCAACGACGGCGTCGCATCGGAATTCAGGCAGATCCGCCAGCCGGCGCCCAACCTTTTCTATATCGCCGTCGATGTCTCCGCCACCATCGAGGAGGGGACGCTTTTCGATTTCAAATACAACGTCATCTCCCGCCTTCGCCAGTTCGTCGGCGAGGAGGCGGTCTCCTACCACGTGGTCAGCTTCGGCAACCCGGGCTGCGGCATGGAATCGGTCCGGGAGGTGGTCTCCACCCAGTCGCCCGGGGACGAAACCGCCTTCACCTACGAGGTGGAGAACAAGATCCGGGAGATCTCGGTGCCGAAGATCGACCCCACCTCCACGAAGCCCCTGACCACCCCGCTTTACGCGCTCCTCGAAAACGTGCTGCCCCAGCGAAAGGGCGGCCGGTTCATTATCTTTTCCGACCTCCTCAACGAAGACAGCGACTGCCCCCTCCAGCATCCCTTCCCCGAGAGTGAATTTAAGGCCTTCGGCGAGGACAAAACCGGTCAGATCATCTTTCTCTACACCACCCCCCATCCCTCCAAGGCCGAAAAACAGCAGGCCTTCATCGATCGGATGAAGGAAATGGCCAACAAGGGCGAACTCCGGACCTTCTTCTACCACGTCCCCGACGACCCCGAAGACCGCTCCAAATTCATGGAATCCCAGCTCCAGAAATCGATCCCGTCCACCACCTACGAGATCGTCCTGGAACGGGCCTCGCGGATGGTGGACAGCATTGTGACGGCGGTTCGGGGGTAGTCCAGTCCCGCGGCCTTCCGTCGCGTTGTTGCTTCACTTCCATTATTTCGGAATATCCACCGACGGAAATCTCGACGTATCCGTGTGGGGCAGGAATTTGGCGGCGCTGAAGCGGTTCATGAAGTCCTGGTTGACGTTCAGCTCCAGGTAGGTGATGCCTTCCCGGATTTCGTAGACCGCTTCCAGGGCTTCCCTGGAGGTGAGCGCCATGGCGGCGCCGCCCAGGGAGCTGTTGCCCAGGGGATTGAACCGGTCGAGGGGGATGTCGGGGATCATGCCGATGGCGATGGCCGACGCCGGGTCGATGAAGACGCCGAAAGTGCCGGCCACGTTGAAGGCGGCGATGTCCGGGAACGCGACGCCCACCGTGGCGGTGAGGGTTTCGAGGATGGTGTACATGGCCGCCTTGGAGCGGATGAGGCTGTCCAGGTCCGCCTGGCCGATGGTCAGGTCCTCGCCGGCGGCGGATTCCGCGGCCGGGGCGATCACCAGGCGCGGTTCGCCCTTGACCTCCTGAAACCGATCACCGCAGCGGTCCGGAACGAGCTTTCCCCGGATGTCGATCATGCCCCGGAGGAACAACTGGGCCGCCAGATCGATAAAACCCGAACCGCAGATGCCTTTGGCGGGTTCGTCGTCGATGGCGTGAATATGGAAGGCCCGGGTCTCCGGATCGATGGCCACCCGGTCGATAATCCCCGGCCCGGCCATGGCGCCGATCTCGGATACGCCCCCTTCCAGGGCCGGTCCGGCGGCTCCGGCGCAGGCGATGAGCCAGTTTTCGTTGCCCAGGACCACCTCGGCGTTGGTGCCCACATCCACCAAAAGACCGATGTCGGCGGACCGGTGAAGGCGGGAATAGAGGATGCCGGCGATGAGATCCCCGCCGAAATAGGCGCCGATGTTGGGGAACACGAACACCCGGGCCGACGGGGCGATCTCCAGTCCCAGGTTCCGGGCCGCGAGAACCCCCGGCGCGTTGGCGGCCGGGATGTAGGGTTCCCGGACCATCCAGCGGGGGTCGAGGCCGAGAAAGAGGTGGGTCATGGCCGTGTTGCCGGCAACGGAGACCAGGCAGAGGTCGTCGGTGGAAATGCCGGTCTCGCCGCAAAGCCCGTCGATCTCCCTGTTGAAGCCGTCGATGATGAGACGGTTCAAATCGTCCAGTCCGCCGGGCGTGTCGGCGTGATGGATCCGGGTCAGGATGTCCGGCCCCACCGAGAGCTGGGGATTGTCGAAGGACCGCTCGCCCAGGGTTTCGTGGGTCTCCAGGTCCAAAAGCCGCATCACCACCCGGGTGGTGCCCAGATCCACCGCCAGCCCGGCGGCCGGTCGGGGATCGTCGGCCGGGAGGGCGCGGGTCACGACCCATCCGCCGGGTTCCCTGAAGAGGATGCAGCGGAGCGACCAGTTCGACTCCCGAAGCAGGCCCGGCAGCCGCCGCAGGAGGGGAAGTTCGATGCGGACCGCGTCGGCCCCGACCCTTCGCTTCAGGGCCCGGACCAGCCGGTCGGCGTCTCCGGAATTGTCCGCCAGACTGGGAGGCGTCAGTTCTACCCGCTCCACCCAGCCTTTGCCCGGCCCGGCGTCGGCGGCGTCTTCCGTCATGAGACCCGCAGCCGCTCCAGCTCGGCGATGATCCCGCTCATGGCCTTCCCGGCGGGGCCCTTGACCAGATAATCGCTGACGGTGGCGGTCAGCGGCGAGGCTTCGGGATTGATCTCGATGACCTTGGCCCCGCTCCGCTTGGCGATCACCGGCATGTAGGCCGCCGGCTGAACGGTGGCCGACGTGCCCACTACCAGCATCACGTCGCACTGGGCGGATAATTGCTGCGACCGGGTCAAGGCCTCGGGGGGGATCATCTCGCCGAAAAAAATTACTTCGGGCCGGTAGATGCCCCCGCAGCCGCACCGGGGCGGAATCCGGCTCAGATCGATGGAAGGCGTCTCGATGCTCGCATCGCAGTCCATGCACCGGTGCCAGGCGAAATTCCCATGGAATTCGATGACGTCTTCATTGCCGGCCGCCTGGTGGAGGCCGTCCACGTTCTGGGTGATGACGGTGGTGAGGATGCCCATCTCCGCCAGCCGCGCCAGCCCCTTGTGGCCCTCGTTGGGCTCGGCCCGGTCGATGATCTCTTTCATCTCTTTGATGAGCACGTTCCAGACTTTGGCCGGATCCCGCATGAAGGCGTCGATGGTGGCGTATTCCATGGGATCGATCTTCTCCCACACGCCCCCTTTTCCGCGGAAGGGGGGGATGCCGCTTTCCACGGAGATGCCGGCCCCGGTGAGGGCCACGGCGGTTTTGGCGTTCGTCAGGTCTTTCGCGGCTCTCTGGATCGTTTCCCGCATAAACTCCCTATAAACTGAAGGTCATGTCCGCCTTGACCGCGACGCAGTCGAGGCGGCGTTTCTGTTGTCGAATCCGCCGGCGGCACATCTTGACGATGCGCCGCATCTCCCGGTCGGACCGATCCTGGTTGAGGTGGAACAGCCCCACCTGTTTGACCCCGGCGTCCAGGGCCAGGTCGAGGGCCTGTTCATAGGTGGTGTGACCGAAGCTCCGGTACTGTTTATACTCCTCGGGGGTGTACTCGCCGTCGTGGATCAGCAGGTCGGCCCCCTGGGCGAAGGCCACGTATTCTTCGTAGGAAAGCCCCTTGGGATGGTGATATCCCAGTTCGTTGTCGGTCATAAAAACAAAGGTCTTATCGTCCTCGATGAACTTGAACCCGTAGGCGGTGTTGGGGTGGCTGAGGTGGATGGGGACGATGGTCAGGGATCCGATCTCGAAGGGTTCCGGGCAGGTGATGGGCTGGAGGTGGGTTTGGGCCGGGATGTCGGAAAACCGGACAGGGAAAAAGGGCGGCTTCATGACCCCGTTGAGCATCTTCCCGATGTACTTGGAGAAAGGGCACCGGTAGAGATGGAGGGTGAAATCGGGGCGGTAGATGGGCTTGAAAAACGGAAACCCCACCACATGATCCCAGTGGACGTGGGTGAAGATCATGTGGGCCTCCCGAAGCCCTTCCGCCACTACCTTGTTGCCGAGGCGGCGGATTCCCGTTCCTGCGTCCACGATAACGGTGTGGCCGCTTTTGGGGCGGATTTCCATACAGGTGGTGTCCCCGCCGTGCGCCACATACATCCGGCCGGACACCGGAATGGATCCCCGGGATCCCCAGCATTTGATTTCCATCTCAGGCCCTGTCCCTTCGGTCGTTTCCCCCCATCGCCCCGGGCGTCGTCCCCAAATACGTCGACCAGATGTGGTCGCGCGTTCGCTTTTCCAGAATCTCGACCGGCAGAACCGCCAGGGCCGCTTCCACGGCCGCGGCTTCGCTTCGCAGAAGGCCGGACAGGATAAACCACCGCTTCTCCAGAAAAAACGGAGAGTGGATAAGATCCTTCATCACGTCGTAATGGATGTTGGCGACCACCAGATCCGCCGGGCAGCCGATCATCGCTTCCGCCCCTCCCTGAACCGCCAGGACGACCCCGTCCATTCCGTTCAACCGGATGTTCTTCCGAGCCGTCTCCACCGAAAGCCGGTTGAGGTCCACGGCCAGGGTCCGCTCGCACCCCAGCCGGGCCGCCCCCAGGGCCAGCAGGCCGGTTCCCGTCCCCAGGTCCAGGGCCGATTCGATCCGCTCCTTCCGAAAAAGAGCGTCCAGAAGGCCGAGGCAGTCCCGGGTGGTGGGATGGGTGCCCGCGCCGAAGACCACGCCCGGGTCCAAAAGGAGCGTGTGGTCGGTCTCCCGATGCGTTTCCGGCGCGGCCCACGCCGGCGCCACCGCAAAGCGCCCCTCGGTGAAGGGGGCCATGCCGCCGCCCTGCCAGTCGGCGTAGCTCATGTGGAAATGGTCCAGCAGATCCAGCCCCGGATGGTCATGGGCCATCCGTTCCACCCGGTCGAGGGCGGGCCGGTCGAAAAAGAGAAACGCCGTCTCCTCCTCCTGCCAGTTGCCGATAAAGCCGCGATCCGGGAACAGATCCCGTCCATCCCCAGGTCGTCCCTGGAGGTAATAGATGTAGAGATCCTCGCGGGGCGGGGTCGACTGGCGCGAAGGGCTAGTCATTCTTGGGAATCTGGTCCAGATACCAATCCATGGGATCGATGAGGGCGTACCCGAGGTCCTGGAGCTTCTTTTTGACCCGGATCGCGTTGTTGGTCAGAAGATAGGGGAAGACCGCCCGTTTCCCCTCCTCCCAGTAGCGGGCCACCAAAACGCTGCCGAAGGAGATTTTCTCTTCGGTGATGGCGTCCACGATCTGTTTGAGCTGGCCGATCTCGTCCTCCACCTGGATGCCGATGAGCATCCCCGGTTCGCCGATGCCGAGCACGTTGATGAAGGCCCGCAGCAGATCCCGGATGGAGACGATCCCCGTCAACCGGCCGGTTTCGTCCACCACCGGAAAGGCTCCCACCCGGGTCTTCTGGATGAGCAGCAGCGCGTCCTGGATGGTGTAATGCGGCGGAATGGTCACCGGGTCCGGCGTCATGATCTCCTTGACGGTCACCCGGGCCAGCCGCTTCCGGACCTCGTTGCTGTCGGCGTCGTCCAGCAAAACCGAGGGCATGGCGCTGCGGATGTCCCGGTCGGTGACGATGCCCAGGAGCCGGTTTTCGGCATCGACCACCGGCAGATGGCGGATCCCGTTTTCTTTCATCGTCTCCCTGGCTTCCAGGATGATGGTGTCCGGGCTGATGGCGATGACCTTTCGGGTCATGGATTTATCGACAAACATGATTCACCCCTAACTATTTGGCGTCCATATTAGCTTGTTTTAGATTCCCAGTAAAATTTCGATGTGATTTTTAACGAGTTCGGGGAGGCGCTTGAGGGCGTAACCCCCCTCCAGGACCGAAATCACCCGACCCTTGGCGTATTGGTCGCCCATTTCCATGATCCGTTCCATGATCCAGGAAAAACATTCGGTGGTCAGGTTGATCCCCGACATGTCGTCGTCCTGGTGGGCGTCGAAGCCCGTGGACGTGAGAATCACCTCGGGGGCGAATGCCTCGAAGGCGGGCATCAGGTCCCGCTGAAGGAATGCCTTGTACTCTTTGTCCCCCTGGCCCGGCAGGACCAGCGTGTTGAGGATGGTGCCGTATCCGGCGTCGGTCCCCTTCTCGAAATCCCGCCCGGTGCCCGGAAAGGCGAAGGAGGGATGTTCGTGGATGGAATAGTAGAAGACGGTCGGGTCGCTCTCGAAGATGTGCTGGGTGCCGTTGCCGTGGTGGACGTCGAAATCGACGATCCCCACCCGCTGAACGCCCCATTCCTCCTGGAGGTACCGGGCCGCGATGGCGACGTTGTTGAAATAGCAAAACCCCATGGCCTTGTCGCGCTCGGCGTGGTGGCCCGGCGGCCGCACCGCGCAAAAGGCGTTGTCGATGCGTTCTTCCATCACCATCCGCGCGGTCTCGATGATGCCCCCAACGGCCAAAAGGGCGATCTCGTAGGATTCACGGCACATCTGGTTGTCGGGGGAGTCGAATTCGCTCATGCCGTAGAGGCAAGCCTCTTCGAACCGGAGGATGTAGTCGACGTGATGAACGGTCTCAATCCATTTCTGACTGGCGGCGACCGCCGGAATGCGCGTCAGTTTGGACAGCAGTCCGGCCGCTTCGATGCCCTTGCAGGCCGCCACGAGCCGGTCCGGGATCTCGGGATGGTAATCGCTGGTCTTGTGGGCCAGAAACCGTTCGTCGTACAGAAAGCCTGTTCGTCTCATGCCCTCTCCCTTCGCCCGGCTTTGGAGCTAGGCGATAATGCGATCAAAAATGTCGAAGGCGGCCTGCACCGCCGGGTTTTCCTCGGGTATGCCGACGGTGGGTTCGCCCTTCATGTCGTATTCGTAGACGGCGTCGTCTTCGGGGATGGTCCCGGCCAGTTCCAGCCCCGCCTCCTCGATGATGGCCATGGCGGGGTCCGGAACCCCGTTCCGGGCCTGGTTGATGATCAGGAAGCTCTTTTCTACGCCGATGTTGAGTTCCCTGGCCAGATCGTTGATCCGCACGGCCGCCTGGAGCCCCCGGCGGGAGGTGTCGGCGACGATCAGCAGAACGTCGACGTTCTTGGTGGTCAGCCGGCTGATGTGCTCCATCCCCGCCTCGTTGTCCATGACGAGGAAGGGGTAGTTGTCCGTCAGCTTTTCCAGGAAATTGGTCAGCAGGGTGTTGGCGGCGCAGTAGCACCCCGATCCTTCGGGCTGTCCCATCACCACCAGGTCGTAGCCGTCGGCCTCGACAATGGCCTCCTCCATCCGCATGGAGATAAAGATGTCTTTGGTCATGCCCTCGGGGACTTTTCCCTTCTTCATATCCTCCCGGGCATGTCCCAGGGTGTCGGAAACATCGAGCCCCATTACTTCGTTTAGATTGGCGTTGGAATCGGCGTCCACGGCCAGGATGGGTCCTTTGCCCTTGGACTTCAGGTATTTGATGAGCAGTCCGGCGACGGTGGTCTTACCCGTACCGCCTTTGCCGGCTAAGGCGATTGAAAACGGCATGTCATGCGCTCCTTATCGATTTTTCGGGCTGATAAATGCAAATCATAATCACCAAGTATTTAGGCCAGTTGACCTTAACAGTCAAGCGACTTTTCACCATAAGGCCGCCTTTTCTCCCGAAGCGGGGTCCGCCGGGGCGCGCCGCGGCTCCCCTAAACCCCTTGCAAGAGCGCGTCCCCTGTGCTAATGTGAATCGGTTTTTGATTGATATTTTATCTATGAATACAGGAGGTTATAACAATGGAATTTGAATTGAACACGGAACAAAAAGAGATCCGGAAAGCGGTTCGGGATTTCGTCAAGGGCGAGTTTAAAAAAGACCTCATCCTGGAGTTGGAGGAAAAGCACGAATACCCCAAGGACATCTGGAAGAAGGCGGCCGACCTGGGCTTCATCGGCATCCATTTTCCCGAGGAATACTCGGGCCAGGGGCTGGGGGTGATGGAGAACATCCTCGTGGCCGAGGAGCTGTGCCGGGGGGATTCTTCCGTGGGCGCCTGCCTGATCCTGGCCGATTTCGCCTCGGAGATCGTCCTCCATTTCGGGTCCGACGAGCAGAAAAAGACCTGGCTGCCCAAGGTCGCCGAGGGCGAAGTCCTCTCCTGCGGCGCCTTCACCGAGCCGGACCACGGCTCCGACATCACCCGGATGGAGACCACGGCCGTCAGGGACGGCGACGACTGGGTCATTAACGGCTCCAAGATCTTCATCACCAACGGCGGCCCCATGGCCGGGTTCTACTGCGTGCTGTGCCAGACCGACCCGGACGCCGCCCCCAGCCACCGGGGCATGAGCCTGATCCTGGTGGAGGGCGACCGGCCCGGCGTCTCCGCCAACAGCGTGGGAACCAAGATGGGCATCCGGATGATGGCCACCGCCGAGGTCAACTTCAAGGATGTCCGCGTGCCCCAGGCGAATCTCATCGGCAAGGAAGGCAAGGGGTTCTACCAGGTGCTGGAATTCTTCGACGAAAGCCGCATCCTCATCGCGGCCCAGGGGCTGGGCACGGCCCAGGGCGCCTATGACCGGGCACTGGCCCACGTCAAATCCCGGGTCCAGTTCGGCAAAAAAATCGCCCAGTTCCAGGTGACCCAGCACAAGTTGGCCGACATGGCCACCAAGATCGAAATGGCCCGGCTCCTGGTCTACAAGGCCGCCTGGAATTTCGACCAGGGCCGCATCGATCCCAAACTCACCTCCATGGCCAAGATGGTGGCCGGCCGCACCGCCGTGGAGGTGGCCGACGAAGCCATCCAGCTTTTGGGCGGCTACGGGTACATGCTCGACTACGAGGTGGAGCGGTTCTACCGGGACGCCAAGATCTGCGAACTCTACGAAGGGACGAAAGAGATCCAGAAAAACACCATCGCCGGCGCGTTGCTGGGGAAATTGAAGTAGGCGCTCACCCGCCCCCTCCCGCTTCCTTGCAAAGGGGCGGGAGGGGGCGATCCGGCTCGGGTTCAAACATTTGAACTCATGTCCCGGTGCGCCTGAGCGTAAATTCGAAGCGCGGCGAGCATTCGGTCTTCATATTCATTCCCCTGAGCCCTGAACCAGGACAGCAAATCAGGTTCCATCCGAAGCGTGACGGCCACTTTTTTCTGGGGCATCCGCCAGCTCGCTTTGGCGAAAAAAGCGTCATCCAACGGCGGGAGTTCCGTCCTGTCGATGGTTTCATCCGTCAGGGAATCGACCAAATCCCAGTTGGTTTCCGATGATCTGAAATCGAAGCCGTGCTTGCGGATGTTCTTTTTGCGTTTCTCTTCATCCCACTCAAAATGCATGTTCTTAACCATCGCCGCAATCGAAAGGTATGCGCATTGACGTGCTTTTCCGTATTATAATAAACATCGGAATAAAAGTCCACGGCTCTAAAGATTAAAAGGTGTTGACAAAGGCAATCATGCAATTATATATTGCTATATAGCGATATATGGATTGGAGATATCGATGAAAGGTTTCATCAAAGTCATGAAAGCATTATCCGACCCCAACCGGGTCAAGATCGTCAAGCTGCTCCAGCACCGGGAAATGTGCGTCTGCGAACTGCAAGCGGCGCTCGGGGTCTCGCAGCCGACGGTCTCCAAGCATTTGAGGCTTTTGGAAGACGCATGAAGCACTGGCTTCCCTTGTTGGGCGCGGGGCTCCTGGGGGCCGGCATGGGCAAGGGGCCGGCCCTGGCCCTGTTGCTGGCCGGACCTGCGTTGTCCCTGCCCAACATGCTGGTCATCGGGGGCGTCATGGGGGTCAAAAAAACCGCGACGTTTTGCGCCATCATCGTGGTATTGTCCACAGCCGCGGGAATGATTTACGGGACCATCTTTTCGTTTGCATGACAACCATGAAAAACCAAAAGCCATCTCAGAAAGATGTGGACCCTTGGGATGTTCTTGATCTCGAATCTCTGGCAGTAGATACAAGATTCGAAGATTTCGCTGAAAACCATGACCATTACCTTTACGGTACTCCGAAGCGATCAGAAAACAAACCTTCACAAACCACTGAAAAAGCAAAGTGTTTCTTTGCAAAGGAGGATTCTATGGAAATTAAAGTTCTAGGCCCCGGCTGCCCCAAATGCGAACAAACCGAAAAAGCCGTCCGGGAGGTCGTCGAGGAGACGGGCGTCGACGCCCAGATCGAAAAGGTCAAGGAGATCATGGACATCGCCAAGCACGGCGTCTTCACCACCCCGGCGGTGGTCATCGACGGCGAAGTGAAGGTTTCCGGCAAGGTCCCTTCCAAGGAGGACATCAAAAAGTGGCTGGGGAAATGATATAGGAGCGTGCCGCCATGCTCTTTCCTGTTTCCGGCATAGAGGTCCATCCGCTGATCCCGTTCTTCGTGGCGCTGATCGTCTCCTTTTTCACTTCCATGGGCGGCGTCAGCGGCGCGTTTCTGCTGCTGCCGTTTCAGGTGAGCGTGCTCGGATACACCGCGCCGTCGGTCAGCGCCACCAACCAGGTGTTCAACATCGTGGCCATCCCGAGCGGCGTCTACCGGTACATCCGGGAAGGGCGGATGCTCTGGCCACTGACCTGGGCGGTGATCATCGGAACCCTGCCCGGCGTGTTCATCGGCGCCTGGATTCGTATTGAATATTTGCCGGACCCGACGCATTTCAAATTTTTCGCCGGACTCGTCCTGCTTTATATCGGGGGGCGGCTCTCCATCGATCTGTTCCGGAAGGATCGGAAACGGGGAGCTGAAAAACCGTCCGGCGATGCCTCGTCCCACGATCTCCGGCTCGACCGGTCGTCCTGGCGGGAAGTGGCGTTCACCTATGACGGCGAACCGTATGGGTTTTCCCCGGCGCTGGTCTACGCCATCTGCTTTTTCGTGGGCATCGCGGGCGGGATTTACGGCATCGGCGGCGGCTCGATCGTGGCGCCGTTTTTCGTGGCCATCATCGGACTTCCGGTCTATGTGGTGGCCGGCGCCGCCCTCATGGGAACCTTCATCACCTCGGTGGCCGGCGTCGTGTTTTATCAGGCCCTGGCGCGGGTCTATCCGGACATGTCCGTGGCCCCGGACTGGCGTCTGGGGCTTCTGTTCGGTCTCGGCGGCGTCATCGGCATGTATCTCGGCGCGAGGACCCAGCGGTTCGTGCCGGCCAGGATTATCAAAGGCATCCTGTGCGCCTGCGTCCTGTTCGTGGCCGGAAAGTATATCTGGGCATTTCTTGCATAGAACGTCCTTTTTGGAAAAACGCCCGGAAAACCGGGCTCATCCCCGGAACTCGGTATACTCCAGGCCGTATCGCTTCGCCTTGTAGCTGAACTTCCGGACCGTCGTCTTCAATGTCTTGGCCGCCTGGGTGATATTGCCCCGGCAGTTTTTCAGGGCGTCCACCAGCATCTCCTTTTCCAGGTTGGCGATGGCCTCCTCCAGGGACCGCGACGGCAGCGTGTCCGACTCGGCGCCCGTCTGGAGGGTGGGGGGCAGGTGGTAGGAGTGGATCACGCCCTCCTCGCACAACAGCACCGACCGTTCGATGCAGTTTTCCAGCTCCCGGACGTTGCCAGGCCAGTGGTACTGCATCAACATATCGATGGCCGGCGTCGAAAACCGCTTGATTTCCTTGGCGTTCTCCTTGGCGTATTTTTCCAGAAAATGATCGGCCAGCAGCAGCACATCGGTCTTGCGCTCCCGCAGCGGCGGCATGTAGATGGGGAAAACATTAAGGCGGTAGTAGAGATCGCCCCGGAATGAACCGTCTTCCACCGCCTCTTCCAGGTTCTTGTTCGTCGCCGTAATGATGCGCACGTCGGTCTTGATGGTCTTGTGGCCCCCCACCCGCTCGAATTCCTTTTCCTGGAGCACCCGCAGCAGCCGTACCTGGACGTCCAGGCTGATGGAGCCGATCTCGTCCAGAAACAGCGTTCCTTTGTTGGCCAGTTCGAATTTGCCCAGCTTCTGCTTGATGGCGCCGGTGAACGATCCTTTTTCGTGGCCGAACAGTTCGCTTTCGATGAGGTTCTGGGGCAGGGCCGCGCAGTTGACCTTGACGAAGGGACCGTTGGCGCGCTGGCTGTTGTAATGGATGGAGTTGGCCACCAGCTCCTTCCCCGTTCCGCTCTCCCCGCGAATCAGGACCGTGGCGTTGCTGCCCGAAACCTGGGAGACCATCTGGAACACTTCCCGCATCTTGTTGCTGTTGCCCACGATGTTGGTGATCCGGTATTTGTTTTCCAGCTCGCCCTTGAGCCGCCGGTTCTCCTCCCGCAGCCGTTCCTTCTCCAGGCGGATGGTCTCCAGGTTGATGACGTGGCGGGCCAGCATGGTGGCGATCACCGACAGGAGCTTCATCCCTTCTTTCAAGTCATAATCCGACTCGTAAGGCCGATCCACGGACAAGGCGCCGATGACCTGCTTGTCCCGCTTGACCGGCACGCAAAAAAAGGACAGTTCCCCGTCGTGTTTGTATTTCCGGGAGTCGGTCCGGTCCAGGAACATGGGCTCTTCGCTGATCTTGGGGATGGCCACCCCTTCGCCGGTCTCGATGACCCGGCCGGTGATCCCTTCCCCCACCTTGTATTTGACGCTCTCGATGGCCGTACGGGAGATGCCGTGGGCCACCTCGATGTTGATCTCGTTGCGCAGGGGGTCCAGGATGGTCACGGCGCCCCGGACCATTCCCATGGAATTGGAAAGAATATCCAGGACCTTGTAAATGGACTTCCGCAGGTCCATGTGCTCGCCCAGGGCCTTGCTGATCTCGTAGAGCAGGGTGATTTCTTCGATGGTTTTCATTGTCGGCTCGCTTCCGGTTTCGGTTTCCTCGCTTCACCCGTCTATACTACAAAAATGTAAGGATATTGCAACCCCCTTTTTCACCCCTTCCGATGGAGAGGTTTTCCGACCGCGGATGAAGGTCCCGGCGTTGATGCGCATCAGGTGCATACATAACAAACATAAAATGCCCGGAATCCATTAATCCTTCACAGGGGCCATTCATCCCTATGAATTTTTTAAGACTCTGTATTAACAACATTTATGTCCTAAAAGCCTCCATGGCACGCTTTCTGCTTTTCCAATGGGCGAGTATCCGTCTCACCCAACGCAACCCATTACCCACAAGGAGGCAGCATGAAAGCGCAACCCTTATTCAAACGACTCATCGCGGTAGCGGGCATCGGCCTGATCGCCACCCTTTTGGCCCTGACGGCCCCGGCGGACGGCCACGCCGCCGGTCTGCTCATCGCCGACGGCGGCTTCGGCGGGGTCCTGGAAATCAAGGAACATGACGTAAAGGTTACGGTCAACAACGGCGTGGCCGTCACCCACGTTTCCCAGACCTTTGTCAACACCGAAAAGCGCCAGGTGGAGGCGCTCTACACCTTCCCGGTCCCCAACGGCGCGTCGGTGGCCAATTTCAGCATG
>JAABTM010000554.1 GCA_011389855.1 Desulfobacteraceae bacterium | reverse complement strand
GCTCATCAGCCTCTACCCGGCGGTCAAGGCCGCCCGGTTCACGCCGGTGGAGGCCATGGCGCATACGTGAAAAAAAGTGGATAGTGGATAGTGGATAGTGGAGGAACCCCATGCCCATCGTGGAATGCAAAGATATCCGCAAAACCTACCAGCAGGGCGACATCGAGGTGCATGCCCTCCGGGGGGTCGATCTTTCCGTGGACAAGGGCGGGTTCATCGCCCTGGCCGGGCCTTCCGGATCGGGCAAGACCACCCTGCTCAACATCATCGGCGGGCTTGATGTCTGCGACGAGGGATCGGTCCTCCTGGATGGCGACCGGGTGGACGAATTGCCCGCCTCCAAACTGGCCGACATGCGCCTTCACAAGATCGGGTTCATTTTCCAGGCCTACAACCTGATCCCGGTCCTCTCCGCCGAGGAGAACGTGGAGTACGTCATGCTCCTCCAGGGCGTGCCGGCCGATGAACGGAGGAAGCGGGCCCGGTCGATTCTCGACGACGTGGGGCTTGAGGACAAATATAGCCGGCGTCCCCACGAACTGTCCGGCGGACAGCAGCAGCGGGTGGCCGTGGCCCGGGCCATCGTCTCCAACCCGTCCATCGTGCTGGCGGACGAACCCACCGCCAACCTCGATTCCGAGACCGGAAAGGGACTCCTGGAGATGATGCGGGAGATGAACGAGCACAAGGGCGTCACCTTCATCTTCTCCACCCATGACCGGATGGTCATGGAACACGCCCGCCGGCTGGTGCGCCTCCGGGACGGGCAGGTCGTCGATGACGGCAACACCGCGGTTCAGTAGACTCCGCCGCTGGGTCGCGGCCGGGATCGGCGTCCTTTTTTGGATGACCCTCCTGTTCGGCGGATCTCCGGCTTTCGGTCTTGAGATCGATTATCAATGGGGCGGCCACCTCCGGGGACTGGGCCTCGTCTCCTGGCCCGATCCGGACGCGGTGATCCTCGAAAAAGACGCCTTCACCGACGGCGTCGCCGAACTCCGGCTGAAATCGAAGGTCTACCTGGGAGACCGATGGGACGCCGAGGCCCATTACGAGGCTTTTCTCTCCGGCGGCGACAGCCGACGCAACGCATCGAAAATGGCCGCCGCCTTTCCGGGCCTCCCACCGGAAAGCGGCCCTCCGACGGACGACCACCGCCTGTTCGACTTGACCAAGACCATCGATGCCGACGACAGCGGGGTCCTGTACCATCGCCTGGACCGCCTCTCCCTGACGTATTTGCCCGACTGGGGCGCCGTCACCTTTGGACGTCAGGCCCTGACCTGGGGCAACGGCTTGATTTTCAATCCCATGGACCTGTTCAACCCGTTCCGGCCCACCGATTTCAACCGGGATTACAAAACCGGCGACGACATGGCCCTGGTCCGGATCCGAGCCTCGACCTTCGGCGAGTTCCAGTTCCTCGGCGTACCGAGGCGTGATCCCGGAAATCGGGATGTGGAATGGGATCAGTCCTCCCTGGCCGGCAAATTCCATTTCACCAAAGGCACGACCGAATTCGATCTCATGCTCGCCCGCCATTATGAGGACGGCGTTTTCGGCGCGGGCGCCATGGGCTACCTGCTCAACGCGGCCTGGCGCGCCGACGCCACCTGGACCCTCCTCGATTCCGGGAACGACCGGTCCGGATTCCTGTCGGTCGTGGCCAACCTCGATTATTCCTGGGTGTGGAAAGGAAAGAATTTCTACGGCCTCATCGAAGGCTACTACAACGGTTTGGGGGAAGACGACTACGCCAACGCACTCGCCGACCCGGCGGTCTCAAACCGGCTCTCCCGAGGCGAAATGTTCACCCTGGGACGGACCTACCTCGCCGGCCAGGTCCGGATGGAGGCCCACCCGCTGGTCAACTTGTACCTGCTTCTCATCACGAATCCGGCCGATCCCTCCGGCGTGATTCAGCCCCGGGTCGTCTGGGACATCAGCCAGAGTCTCCGGTGCATCGCGGGCGCCAGCCTCTATTTCGGCGGATCGGGCACGGAATTCGGGGGGTTTTCATTGCCGGAGACCGATCTGGAGATCGCCCCCTCCCCCCAGGCCTTTCTCTGGTTGACGTGGTTTTTCTAGTCGCCTATGATTCTTTGATGCGGATTCCAACGAATC
>JAABTM010000553.1 GCA_011389855.1 Desulfobacteraceae bacterium | reverse complement strand
GACAACCCGGAGCGCCGCCTGATCGTCCACGAGGAATACCGACGGACTCTCGACGCCATGGCGATCCTTTCGGATGCGGAGCGGGAAACCTTGTCCCTGGCGGCCACCGGCGATCTCGCCTACCGCGAGATCGCGACCATCTTGGAGACCACCGAGGCCAACGTCAAGGTCCGGGTTCATCGCGCCCGCATAAAATTGTTGAAACAGATGAAAAAAGGAGAGACGGATGGATGAGATCATCAGCCTTTTCATCGATGACGAGATGACCGTCGATCAGAAAATCGTTTTCGTCAAACAGGTGTACGCGGATGACGACTTCACGGGTTTGACCCTGGATCTGCTCCGCCAGGAAAGCCTTCTCCGCGCGGATTCGTGCGTTTCCGCGCCGGCGGTGATCCTTCCGGAACCCCGCCGCCGATCCCCGCTTTTTCGGTTTCACTGGGCGGCCCCCTTTGCCGCTGGACTGGCGGCGGCCCTGTTGTTGGTGTTCCTGTGGCTGCCCGGCGAGAAGGAAAAACAAATCTCCCACCGATTCGTGATTTACCAGCCGGAAGCCCAAAGCGTCGCCGTCGCCGGCAGCTTTACCGACTGGCGGGCCGCGCCCATGAAACCGGCGGGACAA
>JAABTM010000552.1 GCA_011389855.1 Desulfobacteraceae bacterium | reverse complement strand
CATCCTCGATATTCCTCCGGGTGAGCACCGGTTCAGTTATATCCTGGACGGCAGTGAACAGATGCCCGATCCGACGATTCCGATCCGGGAGCCGGACGATTTCGGGGGGGTCAATTCGATCCTGAATGTCGAGGTGTCGGTATGACGACCCTACGCATCGGCCTGGCGATGGCGCTGATCGCTCTTTGCGGCTGTTCGACCCATTACTACGAGGTCCGGGGCGGCAATATAGACATCTATTTGAAACAGGAGAACGCCCGCGAGGTCCATTTCGTGGCGTCGCTGAATCATTTTCGGCCCCGACCTTCCCTCCGCCTGGACGGCGATACCTGGGTCAATCGGGTAAAGGCCGGGTCCGAATTCCGATATTTTTACCTCATCGACGGCGAGGTGTTCCTTCCCGACTGCAAGTATAAGGAAAACGATGACTTTGGATCACAAAACTGCATTTTTGCGCCGGACGCGTAACCCTTCCCTTGTTAAATCGTTTTATGATCAAACGGCACGCAGCCGTTGGGCGCTTGGAGGAGACCACCGATGAAAGAATGGACAGACACCATTAAAAAAATAGGGATCATCCTGCTGACGGTCGTTGGGATCGCCGCTGCGGGTCCGACGGCGGTTCATGGGGCGGAACCGGCGTCCACCGTCCGGCAGATGATCGACGCGGGCATCGCGCCGTCCGTGGTTCATGAGGTCACTCGCGCCATGAAGAACAGCGGATTTCCAGCGGCGGCCATCGACAGCGCCCATGGGGTGATCCTGTCGGCCCAGCAGAGCGGGCTGCCGGTTGCGCCCGTTATGAACAAAGCCTTCGAGGGGATGGCCAAACGCGTCGCTCCGAATCGAATCGTTAGAGCCATGGCCGCGGTCCGCTCACGCTATGCCGAAGCCGACAAGATGGCAAGCCGGTTCGCCGGGTACGGCGCCGCGCAAACCGCCATAAGGGACGCCATCGCGGACGCCATGACGGCCGGTCTCGGGTCCGGGGATGTCGACCGCATCGCCCAGGGCCTTGCAAAACGGGGAAAAGCGCCGGGTGAGATCGCCGCCCTCGCCCGGGAAAGCTACGCTGTTGCAAGGGATATGTCTCGTATCGGCGTTCAATCCAAAGCAGCCGCCGACGTGGTCGGGCGTGCGTTGGATCGGGGGTTTGCCCCCAGCGATATGGCGGAAATGGGCCGGGCGTTCAGTGAAGATGCGCGCAGCGCGGCGCCGGGACAGGTGGCGGGTCGTTACGCCGGCAATATCGACCGGGGGCGCGCGCCGGGAGATCTGGGTAAAGGCAGCGCGGCCGGCCGCGGCCGGGGCGTTGGCGGCAGCCCCGGTCAAAGCGGCGTCGGCGGCGGTCCGGGCAGCGGACCCGGCGGCGGCCCTGGTGGTGGCCCTGGTGGTGGCCCCGGTGGTGGCCCCGGTGGTGGCCCCGGTGGCGGACCAGGAGGAGGTCCTGGTGGTGGCCCTGGAGGCGGCCCAGGCGGTGGACCCGGAGGCGG
>JAABTM010000551.1 GCA_011389855.1 Desulfobacteraceae bacterium | reverse complement strand
CGATGAACGCGATGATGTCGCCGCAAGCGGCTTCCACGGCGCGATTCCGGGCCGCCGACTGCCCTTCGTTCCGCGGCAGCCTCAAAAGCCGGGCCGGATAATCCCGGACCTTTTCCACGGTGTCGTCGGTGGAACCGTCGTCCACGACGATGATCTCCCGACGGGTTTCAGGGTAATCCAAAGCCAGCAGCGACGCCAGGCATTCCCCGATCTCGTTTCCCCGGTTGTAGACCGGGACGATGATGGAGACAAAGGGTGGGGAGTCGCCTTCCGCCCAGGGGCGGGGACGCCAGTCGAGGAGCCGCGCCTGGCAGAGGCTGTCGAAAAACGCCAGGACGTTCGGATTTCCGGCGATGTCCGACGCCGGCAGGCCGTTCCGGCACTTGTCCATTAATCTTCGTGCCGACGGATTGACCCGAATGGCCCGCAACGGTTCGGGCTGGATCAGCACGCCGCTGTCGTCCTTTCCGGGGCAAAGGCGCACCCCCGGCCCCAGGTGGAAGACGCCGTCCGGGGCGGTATGGGTCATCTCGATGCGGCCGCGGCCGCTGTCGCGGCAGGTTTTTCAAAATTCGTCATGGATTTCACCGTCACGCAGTTGACCAGGCATCCGGGATCGGGGACCCCGAGTTTGCGCTGGGTGTGAAAGGCGATGGCCGGGCACCCGCCGTGGCACAGATCGAACCGGTGGCAGCTTTCGCAGGATTTGATTTCCAGCTCCCGGAAGGACTGGAAAACCGGCGAATGGCGCCAGATCTCGTCGAAGGAATCTTCCGGCAGTTTTCCGGCCAGGAAATCGTCGTCCTGGAGAAAGGCGCAAGGGTAGACCTCGCCCTTGGGAGAGACGCAACAGGTGAGCTTGCAGGCGCCGCACATGTTGAGGCCCAGGGAGCGCCGTTCCTCGGTGGCGACGGAAAAAAAGGAATCGCCGGTGGAAACCCCCAGGTGCTCGCTCAACCAGCCCGAAAAGGCCGCCATCTGCTCCCGGTCGACATTGAGATCCGACCAGGAATCCTTGCCCCGGCCCGACGGCCGGAACCGCGACACCCGGAGTTTCGCGCCCACGGAAGCCGCCAGATCGTGGAGTTTGTCCAGTTCCGGGAAGCTCAGCCGCGTCAGAACGGTGTTGATGCTCACCTCGATGGACCGGTCGTGGAGATGCTCCAGGGCCTTCATCGCCGCCTTGAAGCTGCCTTTGCCCCGGATGGCGTCGTTGGAGTCGGGCGTGGCGCCGTCCAGACTCACCTGGATGTAGACCAAACCCTTGTCCAGCCGCCGGGCGATGTCGCGGTCGATGAGGGTGCCGTTGGTGCTGATGCAGGTGACCATCCCCTTTTCATGGGCGTATTCCATGAGGTCCGGAAAATCGGGCCGGGCAAAGGGTTCACCGCCCCCGATGTTGAACTGGAACACCTTTCGATCGGCCAGTTGATCGATGACCCGCCGGCATTCGTCCGTGGTCAGTTCCCCGGGGCGTTTCCGGCCCGAATCGGACAGGCAGTGGACGCACGAGAGATTGCACTTGAAGGTAACTTCCCACGTCGCGTTCACCGGGGCGGAAAGCCCCATTTCAACATACTGATTGCCCATGGATCAACCCCTTTTCCTCGAGTACGCCCAGCACCTGATGGACGCGGTCCGATATCCACTGCTCAGGCCAGGCGTGGCGACGGCTCAGGCCGTCGACAAGGTCCCCAACCGTCTTTCGTCCGTCGAAAAAATCAGCCTCGATGAGATCCTTGGACGGCACGAAATAGAGCCGGGGTCCTTTATAATTGTAGAACAGCAAACCGAAGACCTCGCTACGAACCTGGACGCCCGTATTCAGATTATATATGGTGTGTGGTCCCATGTCGCTCCATTGAAACCCCTCCCCCCGGCCCCCTCCCCTGAGAGGAGAGGGGGAGATGAACCTCCCCCCTTCCCTTGCAGGGAAGGGGGGCCGGGGGGGGTTAGGTCTTAGTAAATGCCGCAGATGCCGTCAACCGCCAGTTCTTCGACGTTGATCTCTTCGAGAATGACAGGCTGTTCGGTCACGACGTCTTCCTTGACTTCGACTTCTTTGTCCCTGATCTCCTGATCCATTCCTTTATCACCTCCTTTGTCGACAAAGACCTACGAGGTTTTAAAAAC
>JAABTM010000034.1 GCA_011389855.1 Desulfobacteraceae bacterium | reverse complement strand
ACCCCATCCCGTATATCGACGCGCCCGCCCAAACCCACCTGGCCGCCCTCCGGGACGACCTCGGCCCCCTGCTGCGCGGCCCCGGCCTCCCCATCCAGACCGGACCCGACCGCGCCCTCCTGTGGACCTTCGCCGGCGGCCGCATCAACCACACGCTGAAATACGGCCTCGCCCTCCAGCTCGACGCCAAAATCGTCGCCGACAATTTCCGGATCAAGGTCGAGGGCAGCGACGTGGTGGCGGAAGCCCTGCCCGGCCTGATCGACAACATGGGCCGACAAGCGTTCTGGGAAGATCCGGAAACCCAGGAAAAACTTCTGGCGGGACTGCCCAATTATCGGTTGAGCAAATTTCAACCGGCCTTACCGGAACGATTCGCGGCGGAGATGGTGGGGCGGTATTTGTTGGATTTCGAGGGGACGGTGAGGATCTTAGGCGGTTTTCCGGAATTAACATGCCACACCCGTAAAACCGGCTGAAGGCCGGTTATGGCTGTCGTGGCTTATATGGCGGTTTGCGATCCGAACCGCGAATTCAATGGATCGCTCACCGCCGGCCGCGTGGGAATTCATTCCCACGCGGTCGGGCGGGATCGAGCCTGGCGGCGTTATTTTACTTAAACCACCATCTCTCACCGTTTCTCATGCCGTCCAGGGCCATATGTCCGGATATGGGGCCATGGTCCAGCTTATCCGAGCTTGCTTCGACCATCTGGTTATACATCGGCATGATGGTGCCGCTGTCGTTCCTGCAGATTTCCTGCATTTCCCCGTACATCTTTCTTCGTTTATCCGTGTCCAGTTCAGCCCTGGCGGCGATCAGCAGTTCGTTGAACCGTTTATGGCTCCATTTGGTGTCGTTCCATGGAGCGCCGTCGGCGTAGGCGACCGAAAACATCATATCCGCCGTAGGTCTTCCGCCCCAATAACACATGCACCATTCTTTCTTCATCCACACGTTGCTCCAGTAGCCGTCATCCGGTTCCCGGACCACATTGATGTCGATGCCGGACTTCTTCGCCTGTTCCTTCATCAGAATCGCCGCATCCACGGCGCCGGGGAACGCCGCGTCGGCGGCATGCAGATTGAAGGTGTGATCCAGGGCGCCGGCTTTCTTCATGTAAAACTTCGCTTTATCCGGGTCGTATCGGCGCTGATCGAGATTTTTGGCGTAATATCGGTTCACGGGCGCGATGGGATGATCGTTGCCGAGTTCTCCGTATCCCCGCAGGACCTGTTTCAGCAATTCTTCACGATCCACCGCCAGCTTCAGCGCCATGCGAACATTGTTGTCGTTATAAGGCGTTTGATTGACGAGCATGGGAATGGTGTAGTGGGCGGTGCCGGTGGTGGCGGTCACGTTGATTCCGGGCATTCGCTTCATCAGATGGACGGTTTTCAGTTCGACCCGGTCCATATAATTGATCTGATCTGTTTTCAGCGCATTGGTCCTGGCATTGGTGTCCACGATGGACAAGGTTTCGATCTCATCGAAATGGGCGCGTCCCGCCTTCCAGTAGTTGGGATTGCGGACGGTGAAGGCCCGGACCCCCGGTTCCCAGTTTTTTAAAATATAGCCGCCGGTTCCCACGCCTTTTTCCCATTCCTGGCCTTTTGTTCCTGAAGGACAGATGGTCAGATGGTAGTCTCCCATGATGAACGGAAAATCGGCGGTTCCGCCGCTCAGTTCAAAAACCACTCCATATTTGCCGTCGGCTTTGATCGATTCAATGTTTTTCAGGTAGCCTTTGGCGCCGGATTTCGACTCTTCACCGATATGATGGTTGATTGAAAAGATCACGTCCTCGGCGGTCATGGTTTTGCCGTTGTGAAACTCGACGCCTTTTCGCAGCTTGAAGGACCATTTTTTTGCATCGGGCGTGGAATCCCAGGATTCGGCCAGTTCGGGAATGGGATTGAAATCGTGGTCGATTTCAATTAGGTTGTTCCGAATCTGCCAGTTGAGATTCTGGTTCATATTGGACGTAAGGGACGCCGGATCCATGGAATCGGTGGTGGAACCGCCGGTGCAGCCGATGATGAAACGGCCGCCTTTTTTGGGAACGGAGGCCCGGGCCGTTCCGGCGAACAGACCGGGCGAGACGGCCGCCGCCAGTCCCAGGGCCGATGTTTGGGCGATGAATTGTCTTCTGCTGATTTTATTTTTTTTCAGCAGGTCTTCTAATCTGGTTCGATCTGTCATGATGTTCTCCTTTTCCGGTAATCCGTTAACAAATTTTTGCCCGATTGCCTTTGATTCCTGAAAATGCCCGCTAATACAGCGACAGCCCGCCTAGGATAAAAACGTCGACGCGCGTTTATCAAGCAGATTGTCCAGCCAGTCCGGATCCATGACGGGAACGGATGCCAGCAGCTTGTCCGTGTACGCATGATGCGGCGGCGTCAGAACCTCTGTTTTTTCACCCTGTTCGATGATTCTGCCTTCGAGCATGATAACGATTTTATCGGCGATGGCTTTGACCGTCGCCAGATCATGAGTGATAAACAGGTAGGAAATGTTCATTTCCCTCTGGAGATCCTGCAACAGGGCTAAAATTCCTTCGGCCACCAACTGATCCAGAGCCGATGTGACCTCGTCGCAGATAATGAAATCCGGTTCGGCGGCCAGCGCCCTGGCGATACAAATTCGCTGCTTTTCGCCGCCGGACAGTTCAGGGGTCAGCCGGTCTATATATTTGGCCGGCTCCAGTTCGATCCGCGTCAGAAGATCGCGGATTCGCTTTTCAGCCTCTTTTCCCCGGGTGCCGAAATAAAAATCCAGAGGTCTTCCGATCACGGTTCTGACCGTCTGTTTGGGATTCAATGCCGTATCCGGCATCTGGTAGATCATTTGAAGGCGTCTCAGGTTATTTTTGTCCCGGTGCTTCAGGTCCGGCGACAGGGGCTGTCCGAGAAACGAAATTTCGCCCCGCGTCGCCGGCAGCATTCCCGTGATCACCCGGGCCAGCGTGCTTTTTCCGCTGCCGGATTCGCCCACCAAGGCGACGGTGCGGCCCTGACGGACGGTCAGGTTGATGTCTTCAAGCACGTTGTCCACGCCGTTATACGTGGCATAAACATCCTTGACCTTGAGTATGACATCCGTTTTATCCTCGTCGTTCTTATCTTCCGACAGCGTCCGGACGGACAGCAGGTCGCGGGTATATTTCTCTTTTGGTTTTTTGATCAGCCGCCGGGTTTCTCCTTCCTCCACGAGCCCGCCGTTCCTCAGTACCATGATGCGATGAGCCACCTGGGCCACCACGGCCAGGTCATGCGTGATATACAGCGCCGCCTTGTTCATCTTTTCCGTGATTTCCTTGACCGAAGCCAGCACCTCTATCTGCGTCGTGACGTCCAACGCCGTCGTCGGTTCGTCGAATACGATGATATCCGGTTCGCAGGACATGGACATCGCCACCATGGCCCTCTGCAACTGACCGCCCGACAGTTCATGGGGATATTTTAAACCGATCTTTTCGGGATCAGGCAGGAACAACCGGTCGTAGATTTTCACCGCGTTCTTTCTGGCCTGTTCGTAATCCATGATGCCGTGCTGAACCGGTCCTTCCGCGTACTGATGGATGATGCGATGAGAAGGGTTGAAAGAAGCCGCGGCGCTCTGGGCCACATAAGCGATTTTTTCGCCGCGAATGGATCTGAGCTGCTCTTCCGAGGCGCCGAACAGTTCCATTCCGTCCAGCTTGATGGAACCGGACGCCAACCTGCATCCCTGCCGGGTATATCCCATGGCCGCCAGACCGATGGTCGATTTGCCGGCGCCGGATTCGCCGATCAGGCCGAGCACCTCCCCACGCTTCAGGTCCAGGCTGATATCGTCCACGATTGTATTCCATTGATTTTCATAAAATCCTTCGATAAACAGGTTTCTTATTTGGAGCAAATTTTCTGATTTCATTTTCGTCCTCCTGTCAATTGTGCATTCCACTCGCCAAATGAAGAAACCAGTCAACAATCAGATTCACGCCGACGGTCAAAAAAGCGATGGCGGCGGCTGGAATCAAGGGAATGAAAATGCCGAAAGTGATCGCGCCGGCGTTCTCCCTTACCATGCCGCCCCAGTCGGCCAGCGGCGGTTGAAGTCCAAGTCCGAGAAAACTCAAGGACGCGATAAAAAGAAAGACAAAACAGAATCGGAGCCCGAATTCGGCGACCAGGGACGGCATGGCGTTGGGAAGGATTTCCCTGCGCATGATCCACCACAAGCCTTCGCCCCTGAGCCGGGCCACCTCCACGAAATCCATGACCTCGATATCCATGGCGACGGCGCGGGCCAGCCGGTATACGCGGGTCGAGTCGAGCATGGCGATAGTGACGATGAGGATCATTACGGAAGACCCCATCACAGACAGGATCATCAGAGCGAAGATCAGGGTTGGAAACGCCATGATGATATCGATGATTCTGCTGAATAAATTGTCGATCCAGCCGCCTTTGACCGCGGCGACGAAACCGAGCGTCGTTCCGGAGAGAAACGACAGCATCGTCGTAATAAAGGCCAATGCGATGGTGTTTCTCGCGCCGAAAATCAGACGCGACATGAGATCACGGCCCAGATGGTCGGTTCCCAGCAGGGAATTCCCCGACATCTGTTCCCAGACATCGCCGACGACTTCGGTTTCCGAATAAGGCGCGATGAGCGGAGCAAAAATCGCGACGATAATATTGAACAGAACAATACATAGCCCAATGCGGGCGCTGAGAGGTGATTTTATGAGTAAATTCATCACTGTCCGATTCCTTTACGATGTCTGAGACTGTCTCAGCCTGGGATTGGCCAGCATGGATAGGATATCCGCCATCATGTTCAAGGATATATAGGCGCCGGCGAAGATCAGGCCGGATGCCTGGACAACGGGAATGTCTCGCTTTGATACCGAATCCACCAAAAGCTGTCCAAGACCCGGATAAACAAAAACAACTTCAACGATAACGACCCCGACAATCAGGTATGCCAGGTTTAAGGCGACGACGTTGATGACCGGGGAGAGAGAGTTGGGAAAAGCGTGGCGCATGATGATCCGCAGCCTTCTGATCCCTTTCAACTCCGCCATCTCGATATAAGCGCTGGCCAGAACATTGATGATCGCGGCCCTGGTCTGTCGCATCATGTGCGCCGTTACCACACAGGTTAACGTCAATGCCGGAAGAAGTACGGCATGGAGCTTGGCGACCAGGGTCATACTTTCATTGATGTTGGCCATGCTCGGGAAAATGTTGAACTGAACCGAAAACAAGGTAATGAGGATGTAGGCGATGAAAAATTCGGGAAAAGAGATGAATGACAATGTCGTTATGGATATGACTTTGTCGAACAGGGTGTTCCGGTAAAAGGCGGCCATCATGCCCAGCATGACCGACAGCGGTATGGCGATCGCCGCTGTCGTCAAGGCAAGAAAAAGCGTATTCGCGAATCTCCATCCAATCAAACCCGATACTTCCCTGCCATTGGCCAGAGACCTGCCGAAATCCCCCTGAACGAAGTCCGTTAGCCAAACCCAATATCTGACGTGGGGCGGAAGCTCCAGCTTCAGTGCTTTTCTGAAAGCTTCAACGGTTTCCTGAGTGGCGTTTTGGCCAAGCACTGCCTCGGCGACATCACCGGGCAGCAGTTCAACACCGATAAAAATTATCAAAGAGATAACGATAATTGTTAAAAAGCCAAATCCGGCGCGCCTTAAAATCAACCATATAACCGGTTTCATATGCTATACTCGTTTGTATAGATTCTACTTAAAATCAGTGAAACAAGCTTGCTTTATCGTCTTTCCGGGGCGGAAGCAGCTACGGGTCGGGGATGAAACCCAAAACAGGCAGGATGAGCTTACAGGTAAAAAATGAAGCGGTTATAATGATGAACAATGAATCAAAGTGGGCGAATAGTAGACTTTTCCTGGTATCCAAAATATCTCCCGCAATTGAAGTTAATGCCGGCACAGCGAATTCGTTTTAAGGAGTTATTATAAAGTTTCCGGCGAACACTCAGACCTATTTATATTCCATATAAATCAAAATTAACAGCTTTTTGTCAATTTTTTTCTGGAAACGGCTATTTTTATTCCCTGGTGAAAACGGTTGTCGGATGGGGCGAGGAGAGTGGATCAACTCCTCGGGGACGCCATGACGCCGGGCGGCCTCAACGGCCAAATTCGACTGATCCGGCGACTGCTCAAGCGCCCACAAACGCTCGACGAGTCCCTGGCCGTCCTTGACGCCGAAGAACTTGAAACCATGCTGGCGAATTTGGAAGCGGACCTGGGGCGTCTCGATCTGTGATTGAAAGCGATTTCTTCGGTGGGTGATGGACGGGATCGTAGAAGGGCGCAACCAGCCAAATCCAAGCCGGGATGAGGCGGCGCCTCATCCCGACCCGGACATAGAACAAAACCGCCTAATTTTTCTCGCCTGAAAAAAACCCGGCTTTATAGTATTCCCGGTTCATCCGGGCGATGTTGACAATGGAGATCTCCTTGGGGCATTCGGCTTCGCACTCGCGTTCGTTGGTGCAGTTGCCGAAGCCCAGCGCGTCCATGGCCTTGACCATGGCCCAGGCCCGTTTGGCCGCTTCGGGCCGGCCCTGGGGCAGGAGCGCCAGGTGGGAGATCTTGGCCCCGGCGAAGAGCATGGCCGAGGCGTTGGGGCAGGAGGCCACGCAGGCCCCGCAGCCGATGCACTGGGCCGCGTCCATGGCCTTGTCGGCCTTGTCCTGGGGAACCGGGAGGTTGTTGGCGTCCTGGGCGCCGCCGGCGTTGACGGAGATGTAGCCGCCCGCCTGGATGATCCCGTCCAGGGCGCTCCGGTCCACCACCAGGTCTTTCAAGACCTTGAAGGCCCGGGCCCGCCAGGGTTCGATGGCGATGGTGTCGCCGTCATCGAAGTGGCGCATGTGGAGCTGGCACAGGGTGGTCCCTTTTTCCGGGCCGTGGGCCCGGCCGTTGACCACCGTCCCGCACATGCCGCAGATCCCTTCCCGGCAGTCATGGTCGAAGGCGATGGGTTCCTTGCCGTCCACGGTCAGTCCTTCGTTGACCACGTCCAGCATCTCCAGAAACGACATATCGGTGGATATATTACGGGCCTGGCAGGTCTCGAATTTGCCCTTGTCCCCGGCATTTTTCTGACGCCAGACCTTGAGGGTGAGGTTGATGGTCTTGGTCACTTGTAACTCCTTTGCGTAAGTTTGACGTTTTCAAACTCCAGCGGCTCCTTGTTGAGCACGGGCGCCTCGTCGTCTCCCTTGTATTCCCATGCGGCGACGTAGCAGAAGTTCTCGTCGTCCCGCTTGGCCTCGTTTTCCTCGGTCTGATATTCCTCGCGGAAGTGACCGCCGCAGGATTCCTCCCGGTGGAGGGCGTCGATGACCATCAATTCGCCGAATTCCAGGAAATCGGCGACCCGTCCGGCCCGCTCCAGGCTCTGGTTGAGATCTTTTTCCTCGCCGGGCACCAGGACGTTTTCCCAGAATTCAGCCCGGAGTTTCTGGATCAGCCCCTGGGCCTTCCGGAGCCCTTCGGCGTTCCGAGCCATGCCGCAGTATTCCCACATGATGTGGCCCAGTTCCTTGTGGAAATCGTCAACGGTCCGTTTCCCGTTGATGGAAAGGAGCTTTGTCGCCTGGGCTTTCACGGCGTCCTCGGATTCCGTGAAGGCGGGATGATCGGCCGTCACGTCGTTTGTGCCGGCGGTGGCGAGAAAATCGCCGATGGTGTAGGGGATGACGAAATAGCCGTCGGCCAGCCCCTGCATCAGGGCGGAGGCGCCCAGCCGGTTGGCCCCGTGGTCGGAGAAATTGGCCTCGCCCAGGACGTACATGCCGGGAACCGTGCTCATGAGGTTGTAATCGACCCAGAGGCCGCCCATGGTGTAATGGACCGCCGGGTAGATCATCATGGGCACTTCGTAGGGGTTCTGGGCGGTGATCTTCTCGTACATCTGGAAGAGGTTGCCGTACTTCTTCTCGATGACCGCCTTGCCGTCCCGCTCTATGGCGTCGGCGAAGTCAAGATAAACCGCGTATCCGGTCTCGCCCACCCCTTTTCCCTGGTCGCACTGTTCCTTGGCGTTCCGGGAGGCCACGTCCCGGGGCACGAGGTTGCCGAAGGAGGGGTATTTGCGCTCCAGGTAATAATCCCGTTCGGATTCGGGGATTTCATTGGGCGGCCGCTTGTCGCCGGGTTCCCTGGGCACCCAGACCCGGCCGTCGTTTCGCAGGCTTTCGCTCATGAGCGTCAGCTTCGACTGGTAGTCGCCGTGGACCGGGATGCAGGTGGGATGGATCTGGGTAAAGCAGGGATTGGCGAAGCAGGCCCCTTTTTTGTAGGCCCGGTAGGTCGCCGTCACGTTGGAGGCCATGGCGTTGGTGGAAAGGAAAAAGACGTTGCCGTAGCCGCCGGTGGCCAGGACCACCGCGTCGGCGGCGTATTTTTCGATCTCGCCGGTCACCAGGTTCCGGACCACGATGCCCCGGGCCCGCTCGTCCACCGTCACCACGTCGAGCATCTCCCGGCGGGAGAACATCTTCACCTTTCCGGCCGCGATCTGGCGGGAGAGGGAGGCGTAGGCGCCCAGCAGTAGCTGCTGGCCCGTCTGGCCCCGGGCGTAGAAGGTTCGCGACACCTGGGCGCCGCCGAAGGAGCGGTTGTCCAGCAGGCCGCCGTATTCCCGGGCAAAGGGGACGCCCTGGGCCACGCACTGGTCGATGATCTCCGTGGAGACCTGGGCCAGCCGGTAGACGTTGGACTCCCGGGCCCGGAAGTCGCCGCCTTTGACCGTATCGTAGAAAAGGCGCCAGATGCTGTCGCCGTCGTTCTGGTAATTCTTGGCCGCGTTGATGCCGCCCTGGGCCGCGATGGAGTGGGCCCGCCGGGGGCTGTCCTGGATGCAGAAGTTCAGCACGTTGTAGCCGAGTTCCGCCAGGGACGCGGCCGCCGCGCCGCCGCCGAGGCCGGTGCCGACCACGATGACTTTGTATTTCCGCTTGTTGGCGGGGTTTACCAGTTTCAGATCGAACCGGTGCTTGTCCCACTTGTCCTGAATCGGGCCGCCCGGTACTTTCGAGTCAAGCTGCATGTCTGGCCTCCTTAAACGCTGATCGATATGAAGATCGGAATGAACCCGAATCCGATGCCGATGATCACACTGAAGACGATGCTCAGGCCCCGGATGAACGGCGTGTATTTGGGATGATCGACGCCGAGGGTCTGAAACGCGGACCACAATCCGTGGCTGACGTGGACCGCCGCCACGATCATGGCGATGATGTAGATGAAGATGTACCCGCCGCTGTTGAAGGTATCCGTCACGATATTCCAGATGTTGGTGCCGGTCTTGTCCACGAAATGGAAATTGAGCAGGTGCAAGATGATGAACAGGAGCAGCAGGATGCCGGTGTAGGGCATGGTCCGGGACCCGATGGTCCGTCCGCCGGCGGTCTTTTTTACGGAATACCGCACGGGCCGGGACCGCCAGTTCTGATAAAACAGGGTGAGCCCCGTCGCGACGTGAATGATGGCCAGCGTCAGCAGGCTCCATTCCGCCAGGGTGATCAGAGGCCCCAGCGAATGGAGATGCTCGGCATAGCTCAGGAATGCCTCCGATCCGACATACAGCGTCAAATTGCCGGCCAGGTGCGTGGCCAGGAAGCCGCAGAACGCCAGCCCGGTGAGGGCCATCATCAGCTTCTTCCCGATGGAAGTGCCCAGGGTGTCCGTAAACCAGTTCATGTTTCCTCCACCTGATGATTAAAAAAGATCGTTCGGAAAACCGCATACAACAAACCAAACTCACTTTTTTAAAGCCTTCATCCGGGCGTGTCAACATAATTCTTCAGCCACCAGCCGTCCCATTCGGCCGCCAGAATCGCGTCGCACATCCGCCTTCCCGTATCGGTCTTGAGCCGGCGGACGATGTGGACCAGCCATTTTTCAGGGGTCCGGTACCCGAGATCCGACAGGGCCTTCAGATCCAGCACAAAGGACAACTGGTCGGCGTCGTGGGCCAGCCGGGCCTCCAGGGTTTCGCCGTCGTTGAACTCCGCCATCAGGCCGGCGAACGCCTCGGCGAAGGGCAGTCCCCGGACGGCGTCGGCCGCGGCCCGTTCCTCGTCCTTTTCCACATACCGCTTCTGGACATAGTTGAGGTCGCCGGTCCGGGCCTCGGGCAGATCGTGGATCAGACACATGGCCGTCAGCCGCTCCCGGTCCGCCTCCGGCGTCGTCCGGCCCATGACGTAGGCGATAAAGGTTGTCATAAAAGAATGTTCCGCCACCGATTCTTTTCCCGCTCCCAGGAAATGGTACCCCGAGCGGGGGATCTCTTTGAGCATTTTGGCTTCAAACAACAGGTCCGCGATCCGCTCCATCCGTCATCCTTTCGCAGTAGATTCAGTTTCAAGTTTATTTTTCAACTGCTTATAATAGGTCCGCCGATGTTTCAAAGAGACCAAATTTCTTGACACTCTCCCAACAGTTGATTATTCTATCAGAATTAACCGAGCCCCGCCATCAGGCGACGCGCGTCGGGGTCATTGTGATCGATCCGATACCGAATTCGACAGCTCATTACGTGGGAGATTTTCATGGTTCCTGGTCAAATCGACATCATCCACATGGTCCTCAACGCCGGCCCGGTGGTTCAATTCGTTCTGTTTTTGCTCCTCTTCTTCTCCATCACCTCCTGGGCGATCATCTTCATCAAGTGGCGGTACCTGCGGCGGGCCTTCCGGGAATCGGACGAGTTCATCGAGGTCTTCTGGGAGAGCCGGGATTTCTCCGTGGCCTTTAAAGAAGCCGAAGACTACCCGGGCAGCCCCATCGCCCGGATCTTCTGCATCGGTTATCTCGAACTGAGAAAGCTGGCCCAGTCGGACCGGGAGGAAGGCGGCGGATACGACAACTCCGGCCAGCGGTCCCTCGACAACCGGCTGACCGGGATGGACAGCATCCAGCGGTCCCTGCGCCGGGCCATCAACACGGAGGTCACCCGGATGACCCAGATGGTGCCGTTTCTGGCCACCACGGGCAATACCACACCTTTTATCGGTCTGTTCGGGACGGTCTGGGGAATCATGAACTCCTTTCACGGCATCGGGCTCACCGGATCGGCGAGCCTGGCGGCCGTGGCGCCGGGCATCTCCGAAGCCCTTATCGCCACGGCGGCGGGTCTGGCCGTGGCCATTCCGGCGGTGATCGGCTTCAATTATTTCATGCAGAAGATCCGGTTGGTGGAGTCCGAACTCCAGGGCTTTACCGCGGATTTTCTCAACATCGTGGAACGGGACATCATTCCCACCAAGGGAGGGAAAGGCTAAATGGCCATCGGAAGCAACACGGATCAGATGATGTCGGACATCAACGTCACGCCATTCGTGGACGTGATGCTGGTGCTGCTGATCATCTTCATGGTGACGGCGCCCATGATGACCCAGGGCGTCGAAGTGACCCTGCCCCAGGCCACTTCCGAGCCGCTCCCCAGCCAGGATGAGCAGCTCATGGTGACCATCGCCAGGGACAAGACCATTTTCGTCAACGAACAACCGGTCATCTTCGCCTCCCTTAGCGACAAAGTGAGGTCGCTTGTAGCGGGCCGGACCGACCGGCCGGTCTACCTCCGGGCCGACGAGGGGATCCCCTACGGCGACGTGATCCGGGTGATGTCCCGGATCAAGGACGCCGGCGTCGCCCACGTGGGCATGGTCACGGTTCCGCTGTCGTCGGCGGACGAAAAGGACGACCTGAAGTAGCATGGACGCCGCCGACCGGGGACATCCATCCCTGTTTCACTCCGACGACGCCGATATCCGGGTGTTTCTCTTCACCCTGGCCGCGTCGATCCTCGTCCACCTCTCCTTTGTGGTGGCGATGATATTTGCCTCGGAGTACAGCCCCACGCCGCCCCTCGCCACCTCGGTGATCGATGTGACCATGGTGACCCTGCCGGAATCCCAACCCGCCCCGGGACCGGCGGACGTCGCTGAACCGGCGTCCCAACCGGACCCCATCACCCAGGCCGAGCTGGAATCCCTGCTGATAAACCAGCAGTCGACGCCGCCCCCAAAGCTAAAACCAGAGCTAAAACCGGAACCGGAACCCGTAAAGCCCCAACCCGAACCTGTCGCGCCGCCGCCCGAGCCGGCCCGGGAACAGGTGGTGATCGACGCCAGAGAGCCCAAGGAACCGCCGCCGGAAAAGCCGAAAAAAGAGAAGAAAGCGCCGCCGCCGGCGCCTGAAACGCCCCCGGAGAAGCCGGCGCCCGTTCCGGTCAAGGCGCCCAAGTTCACCAAACCCTCGGCGCCGCCGGAAGCGGTGGAAGCGCCGGCGCCGGATCAGGATTCCGTCAAACAGGCCATCGCCGAAATCCAGAAAAAGATCGCCCGCCGAACCGAAGGGCGGTACCGCGTCGCGCCGGAAGCCCCGCCCGAGGAACCGACCCCGCCCCGGCGGACCGGCGGCGGCGGAACCGGCGACGGATCGGCCGGCGGGGGAACCCTGGGCATCCAGGCCAAGGCCGCCATCACCTCCTACGCCGGGAGCGTGCTGCCCGACCGGATCAACCGGAACTGGGCCTTTTCCGAGCATCTGGCCAGCCGCCGGTTCAACCTGGAGGCGGTGCTTGTGATCAAGATCCGTTCCGACGGGGAGATCGTGGACGTCTGGTTCGAGAAAAAATCCGGAGACCGGTATTTCGACAACTCGGCCTACAACGCCGTGGTCAAGTCGAATCCGCTGCCGCCGCTGCCCCAGGCCTACACCGCCTATGCCGACGCCTACACCATCGGGTTGCGGTTTACGCCGTCCGGCCTCAACTGAACCTTATCAACCGCCAGACCAACGCAACGAGGAGGTTATGCCTATACATCGCGCCATTTGCATCGTCTGCATCGCAATAGCGGCCCTGTTCCTGGTTCCGAACACGGGACGGGCGGCCTATGATTACGTGGACATCAGCAACCCGTCTCTCCAGAAGATTCCCCTGGCCGTCCCCGTCTTCCATACCCCCTCGGGCCGGCCGCTCCAGGTGGCGGAGGACGCAGCCGACGATCTGGCCAGGAACCTCGACTTCACCGGCTATTTCCAAATCCTCGACCGTCACCGGTTTCTGGTGGGTCCCAATCAGGGCGGGGTCGCCGCCGGGGAGATCGCCTTCAAGGACTGGACCCGCATCGGCGCCGAACTGCTGGTAACCGGCCTCGTGAGGGTGGAGGAGGGGCTCATCGAAATGGAACTCCGCCTCTTCGACGCGGTCAAGGGCGAACAACTGGTGGGAAAGCGGTACAAGGGGTGGCCCCGGGACCGGCAGAAGATGATCCGGCGCTTCTGCAACGAGATCATCCACAGCCTGACCGGCGAATGGGGCTATTTCGACAGCCGCGTCGCCTTCATCTCCAACGGCAGCGGCAATAAAGAAATCTACATCAGCGACTTCGACGGCGAGGACGCCAAGCGGTTCACGCATCATAACAGCATCACCCTGTTTCCGGCCTGGTCCTCCGACGCCAGGAAGATCGCCTACACCTCCTATGCCAGGGGCGGTCCGGACCTCTTCATCCGCCCCCTGACGGGCCGGGAGATCGTGGTCGTCTCCAAAGAACGCCTCAACACCACCCCGGCCTGGATTCCCGGCAAGAACGGGCTGGCCGCCACCTTCTCCTTCACCGGGGACCAGGAGATCCATCTGGTCTCCCCCGGCGGGAACGTGACCCAAAACCTCACCGATCACCGGGGCATCGACACCTCTCCCGCCTTTTCGCCCGACGGCGCATCCATGGCCTTTGTGTCGGACCGGAGCGGCAGCCCCCAGGTCTACATCAGGGACATGGGCGGCGGCCAGGCGCGCCGCCTGACCTTCCAGGGCCGATACAACACCCAGCCGAGCTGGTCGCCCCGGGGGGACCTCATCGCCTACTCCTCCATGGAGGGCGGGGAGATCAACATCTACGTCATCGACACGGCGGGCCGTCGGCCCCGCCGGTTGACCCAGGGGGCCGGTCGGAACGAATCGCCGGACTGGTCTCCGGACGGCAGCATGATCGTTTTCAGCTCCACCCGGGAAGGTTCTTCCCGGATCTATGTCATGACCGCCTACGGCACGGATCAGCGACGCCTGCTCACCCTGCCGGGGGAACAGACGAGCCCCAAGTGGTCCCCGCGATTGTCGCGTAACTAACTGATCGTTTTCCATTGCAAAAAGGAGGAGACATGCGAAAAGCGTTGTGCATCCCGATGGCCCTGGCGGTGATTTCCCTGGTCTTTTTTTCCGCATCCTGCGCCAAAAAGGCGGTGACGCCCGAACGGGGGCCGGCCTACGAGGAGGGTCCCGGACCGGAGGACACCGGCATCACGGGCCGAACCGGACGGTACGAATACGAAGAGGATGCGTATCGCTCCACGGTGGAGGATGAAGGCTTCCGGGAGGGGACCTATGGCGACAAGGCGACCCAGCGGGAGTTGACCGCGGCCACCCGGAACGAATTCGAAAACGAGGACATCTACTTCGCCTTCGACAGCGCCGCCCTCTCCCGGACGGCCCAGGAAAAGCTCCGGGAAAAGGCCCGCTGGATGAAGCAATACCCCACGGTCTCCGCCGTGATCGAGGGCCACTGCGACGAGCGGGGCACCAGCGAATACAACCTGGCCCTGGGGGACCGCCGGGCCGAAAGCGTCAAGACGTACATGATCAATCTGGGCGTCTCCCGGTCCCGCCTGGTGACCATCAGCTACGGCGAGGAACGACCCATCGACCCGCGCCCCACCGAAGATGCCTGGGCCCGGAACCGGCGGGCGCATTTCGTGATCGAATAAGAGATGATGGGTAACAGGTGATGGGTAAGGAAAAAAACGTGATGATTAAATGGTGCTTGCTTCTCCTGGCGGTTTTTCTGCTGACGAGCGTCGGCTGCGCCACCCGGGGCGACGTGATGGCCCTCAACGACCGGTTGGTGGGCCTTGAACGGCAGGGCGCGGAACTGGAACAGCGGAACCGGGCCCTTCAGCGGGAAAAAGAGCGGATCCTCTCCCGGATGGGGGAGTTCAAAAAGACCCGGGAAGCCGAGGAGATGGACATCCGGGACCAGTCCGCCAGCCTCCGGGCGACATTGGAACAGTTCCGGGAGGACATCCAGCGCCTCAACGGGCGGATCGAGGAGACGGCCCACGGCATCCGCGCCGCCATGGAAGGTCTGGACGCCCGCATCGACCGGCTGGAGCGGTACATAAATCTGGACAGCCCGGCTGCGGGGTCCCCCGGCATTCCGGATATGGCGCCGCGCCGTGAACCGGAGACAACCGAAGCCCCCGAAATGGATCGGGGGCGGGAACCCGGCCTCCGCTATCCGACCCGGGAATCCGTGCCGCCGCCGGCCGATGCCGCCGGGGACCGTCCCCGTCAGCCGGCGGAGCGCCCCCGCTCCATCGACGGCCAATACGCCATGGCCAAAGGGCTTTTCGACCGGGGCGACTACGTCGCGGCCCGGCGGGCGTTCCAGGAGTTGATCCAGGCCGCCCCCCGCGCCCCCCATGCGGACAACGCCCAGTTCTGGATCGGCGAAACCCATTACCGGGAGCGGCAGTACGAAGAGGCGATCCTGGCCTATCAAAACGTACTCGAGCAGTACCCCAACGGCAACAAGATCCGGGCATCCCTGCTGAAACAGGGGCTCGCCTTTTACATGCTGGGCGACAAATCCAACGCCCGCCGGATACTGGAGGCCCTGATTCACCAGTACCCCTCCTCCAGCGAGGCCAATATCGCCCGGAACAAGCTCAACGCGTGGTAAAGATCGTCGGCATAGACCCGGGGCTGGCCGACACCGGGGTGGCGGTGGTGACGGGCCGGTCCCTGGAGGTGGCCGGGTTCGCCTACGGCGGCATCCACACCGCGGCCCGGACGCCGCTGCCCGACCGGCTCGACCGGATCCACTCCCGGCTGTCGGTTCTACTGACCGAAGAACGGCCGGGGCTGATGGTGGTGGAGGATATCTTTTCCCTCAACCGGTACCCCAAATCCGGCATCACCCTGGGCAAGGTGACCGGCGTCATCCTCCTGGCCGCCTGCCGGCAACGGATCCCGGTGGTGGAGGTTCCGGTCCGGGAGGCCAAGCAGGTGCTCACCGGCAACGGCAACGCCAGCAAGGGGCAACTGGAACGGTCGGTCCGGCGGCTCCTGGAGCTGGACAGGCCCATCACCCCGTCCCATGCGTCGGACGCCCTGGCCCTGGCCCTTATCGGCCTGTTCCGGTACGCCGACCCGCTCCCCGCGGACGCCGCCCGGGTCCACCGAAGGTCTCTTCAGCCCGTTTCATGATCGCCTATCTCCAGGGAACGATATTGAAAAAAGCCGAGGACCGGGTGCTGCTGCTCACCCACGGCGTCGGCTATGAAGTGATGCTGCCCGGCTTCATGGTGGCGCGATTAGCGGAGAAAGCCGAGGGGGAAGACCTGACGCTGTTCATCTATCACCAGCAGAGCGAACGCCAGCCCAAACCGGTGCTCATCGGGTTCCATCGGGAATCTGAAAAAGAGTTTTTCCAGCGGTTCATCTCCGTGGCCGACGTCGGCCCCCTCAAGGCGGTCAAGGCCCTGGAGCGGCCCGTGACAGAGATCGCCGCCGCCATCGAGGCCGGCGACATCCGCGGGCTCTCCCAGCTCAAGGGGATCGGCAAGCGGACCGCCCAGAAGATCGTCGCCACCCTGGGGGGCGCCATGGACGGGTTCGCCCATCCGGCCGGCGAGACCGCCGCCGTCGCCGCCCCCGAAGAGATCTCGGCCCAGGTTCTGGGCGTGCTGGTGGAGCAGCTGGGCCAGAAGCCGGCCGACGCCAGACGCCGCATCGACGCGGCCCTGGCCCGCAACCCGGATGCCGCCGATCCAGGGGCCCTCCTGGACGACATTCTGGCGCGGATGTAGCCATACCCCATGTCCGACAGCATCCTCACATACGATTCCGGTCAGCGTCAGGAACTGGTCTCCGGCGCGGCCCTGCCGGCCGACACAGCGCCCGAGATCCTTTCCCTCCGGCCCCGGTCCATAACCGACTACGTGGGCCAGGGGGAGACCGTGGAGACGCTCTCCATCGCCATCCAGGCGGCCCGGAAACGGAACGAGCCCCTGGATCACGTCATCTTCCACGGCCCCCCCGGTCTGGGCAAGACGACCCTGGCCCACATCATCGCCGCGGAGATGGGCGGCCGGCTGACGGTGACCGCCGGGCCGGCCCTGGAGAAGGGGGGCGACCTCATCGGCATCCTCACCCACCTGGAGGAGGGGGACGTTCTCTTCGTGGACGAGATCCACCGGACCCCCCGGACCGTGGAAGAATTCCTCTACCCGGCCATGGAGGATTTCGCCGTGGATTTCGTCTTCGACAAGGGGATCCACGCCAGGAGCCACCGGTACCGTCTCAAGCCCTTCACCCTGGTGGGCGCCACCACCCGGGTGGGATCCCTGTCGGCGCCGCTCCGCGACCGGTTCGGCATCTTCCGGAGCCTCCACTTCTACGAAGAGGCGGATCTGGTGCGGATAGTCACCCGGTCCGCGTCCCTTTTGGAGATCGCCATCGAACCCGAGGGGGCCGAAGAGCTGGCCCGGCGGTCCCGGGGAACCCCTCGCATCGTCAACCGCCTCCTCAAACGGGTGCGGGACTACGCCCAGGTGCGGGGCGACGGCCGGGTGAACCGGGAGACCGTCCGGGCGGCGCTGTCGCTTGAAGGCATCGATCAGGCGGGCCTGACCGACCTGGACCGGCGGTACCTATCCACCATCACCGCCTTCTACGACGGCGGGCCGGTGGGAATCGAGGCCATCGCCGCCACCCTCCAGGAGGAAACCGACACACTGGTTGACGTGGTGGAACCCTATCTGCTAAAGATCGGATTTCTAGTCCGGACCTCGTCCGGACGGAAGGCTTCCTCGGCGGCCTATGACCATTTAGAACACATAAACGCACCAACCGTCGCCCCTGACAAGGAGACGCTATGCCGGTAATAACACTTTCAACGGATTTCGGCGCCGTCGATGAATACGTCGGGGCCATGAAGGGCGTGATTCTGACCATCTACCCGTCGGTGGCCATCGTGGACATCACCCACGAACTGCCGGCCCACGATGTGCGCTACGCGGCCCACGCCCTGGCCGGCTTCTACCGGTTTTTTCCCAGGGACACCGTCCACGTCGTGGTGGTGGACCCCGGCGTGGGAACGGACCGGCGCATCCTGGCCCTGGAAACCGACGTCCACACCTTCATCGCGCCGGACAACGGGGTGCTGACCGCGGTCATGGAGCGCGAACCGGTCCGGCGGATCGTATCGGTGGAGAACCCGGCCTATTTTCAGGAGACCGTGAGCCAGACCTTCCACGGCCGGGACGTTTTTTCGCCCGTGGCCGCCTGGGTCTCCAAGGGAGTGGACATCGCCCGGATCGGCCCGGCCGTCGAGGCCGGAGAAACGGTCCGGCTGTCGATGCCGAAACCCCGAAAGATCGACGACCGGACCCTGACGGGAACCGTCACCATGGTGGACCGGTTCGGCAACCTCACCACCGACATCGACGCCGATGCGCTGGCCGATTTCCTGGGAGCGACCCGCCCCGAAAACGTGTCGGCCGCGATCAAAGGGCGCCGGATCCACGGCCTGTCGAACACCTACGCCAGCGCCGGAACCGACGAACCGCTGATGATCGTCGGCAGCCGCGACTATCTGGAAATCGCGGTGAACAGGGGAAGCGCCAGCCGGCATTTCGATGCGGTGGAAGGCGAATCCCTGAGCCTCACCCTAACCGAAAGGAGCACCGTTCCATGATCCAGCCGAAACGATGGTGGATCCCGTTTATATTGATCGTCTTTTTCGCCGCTGTCGCGCCGGCCATGGCGACCACAACCGGTTCAACCCCGACCGGCGCCGACGAGGCGCGGTCCCGGACAGAAGCCGACGCCCCGGCGGAAGAGACGCCCGAACCCCCGGCCGGCCCGGCCGTCCCCGACGTCCTCATCCAAATGGCGTCCCCCGGCGGCGCCGAGGCCGCCTATGCCGTGATCGTGGAAAAATCCACCCAGCGGCTGTTTCTCTACGCCTACGACGGCGCCTTCAAAAAGGTCTTCGAGACCGCTTGCTCCACGGGCAAGGCGGACGGACCGAAACGGGAGAAGGGGGACAGCAAGACCCCCGAAGGAATCTATTTCTTCAACGACGAACATGAAGACAAGGAACTCTCGCCCATCTACGGGGTCAAGGCGTTCCCCACCGATTACCCCAACCTGCTGGATCGGATCGCCGGGTTCACCGGCAGCGCCATCTGGCTCCACGGAACCAACAAGCCCCTGGTTCCCCGGGACTCCAACGGCTGCATCGTCCTGGAGAACGAAGACCTCCTGAAGGTGGAACCTTACATCGCCCTCCACCGCACCCCCATCATCGTGGTGGATGCGCTTTCCTACGGCGACCCGGAACTCAACCGCATCGCCGGGCAGGCCGCGACCGGCTTTCTGAAGGACTGGGAAACGGCCCTGGAGACCGGCCCGTACCATGCCTACCTGGCCCACTACGGACCATCCTATCTGCCCGACATCGGGTGGTGGAACACCTGGCGGCGCTACCGGGAAAAATACAAGGCGAAGGGGGTTGCGCCCGAGGTGGAGATCCGGAACGTATCGATTTTCCGAACCGACGACATATATGTGGCGCTCTTCGACGAGTTCCTGGACACCGGGGACGAATCGGGCAAGGCGCGGCGAATCGGGGCCAGGAAACTCTTCATGACCTATGAAGACAAGCGGTTCGCCATCATCGGCGACGCCTACCAGAAATTATCCGAACGACTGGCCGGCCTGCGGGGCGACAATCCCCTCATCGCCGCCCTTTCCATGGCGGAACGGGCCGGGGCCGCGGACGCCGCGGTGGCGGCGCAATCTCCCCAGGTCGTCCAGATGGTGGATAAATGGCTCCAGGCCTGGTCGGACCAGGATATCCAGGCCTATGGCAACTTCTACGCGGACGATTTCAAATCCAACGGCAAGAACAAGGCCGCCTATCTCAAGTACAAGGACCGGCTCAACCGGATCTACGACTACATACGTGTGGAGCGCGGCGACCTCTCCATTGAAAAAGGGCGAAACGGACACCTGATCGCCTCGTTCCTTCAGAAATACCGCTCCAGCGGCCACCGAACCGTGGGCGCCAAGCGGCTGGTCTTGAAAGAGGAAGAAGGCGCATGGAAGATTTATCGCGAAACATGGCAGAGAAAATAAACCGACCCCCGCACCCCAAGGCCCGGAAGCGGCCCCGGCAATGGACCCTTATGATGGTATCCGACGACGGCGAGGTCATGACCGCCCGCCCGACGGAAGGCCTCCGGAACCTCCTGCTGGTCCTGCTGGCCATTTCCCTGGCCGCCGCCGCCGCGTTTTTCGTTCTCTGGAATCAATCCCGGACGGAAAACGCACAGCTCCGCGAAACCGTGGTCGCTTTCCAGCGGCGCCTGGCGTCCATGGGCGTCGACAAAGAGGAGATGTCGGCTCTCCTGGCGGTCTACCGGCCTTCGCCGGAGGAGACCCCGGCTGAGCCGGAGACGGCCCCGCCCGGAAAGCCTTCAACAGCGCCGAGGCCGGAACCGGAGGCCGGAGAAGAGACCGGTCCGGCGCCGCCGGTCAACACGCCCATGGCATCCTACGACGATGCGGTCCCGCTGGTGTCGCCGGTGGGCATCGAGGATTTCGAGACCACCCTGGGGGAACTCAGCGGCGCCCTCACGGTGGAGTTCAGGATCACCAACATCGACCCGGATGTGGAGAAGGCCGAAGGGCACGTCATCCTGGTCCTCCGGCCCGACGGCGACGGGTCCATCGGCGGGGGACTGGCTCTGCCGCCGGCAACGCTCATCGGCGGCCGGCCCACGGGAAACGAAAAGGGGCAGGCCTTTTCCATAACCAATTTCAAGCGGATCAGGTTCACCGCCGGCGCCGAAACCCGGCCGGAACGGTTCAAAACCGCCACCGTCTTTGTTTTCAACGACAAGGGAAAACTTCTGATGGAAGAGGATTTTCCCATTCGGATCGAACCCAACCCGTAACGGCCGTCCCCGTGACCGCCCGGAGGATCACATGGCAAAACCCAAAGAAACCATATCGATACTCGACGCCGGCCTCACCATGGACGGGACCCTTTCCTTCCGGGGACGATTGATCATCCGGGGAGTGTTCAAGGGGCGATTATCCGGTGAGACCATCGTTATCGGAGAGGGGGGCGAGGTCTATGCGGACGTCAAGGCTGGCGGCGTCACCATCGGCGGCCATTTCGAGGGGAAGGTCCGGGCCATGCGCGAGTTGACCATCCTGCCCACCGGCGCCTGCCAGGGAAAGGTGATCTGCCGGGATTTGATCGTGGAACCCGGCGGCATCCTCAACGCCGAGGTGACCCGCCTCTCGACCCAGGAGACGGAGAACCTGGACGCCTTCCTCGACGAACCCGCCGGGAAGGAATGATGCCGTTCCATTCTTTTCGTGACCCTATTTTTTTCGTGAATAGACGACGAGGCTTTTCCCCAGCAGGGGATTGAGCAGCCATTCCAGCCGCCGGACGATCCGGGGCCGGGTCATGAGATCCCAGACCAGGAACCGGTGGTAGAGATCGATCACCCTTTTCCCCCACCCGTCGCCGTCCTTCCCCACCAGACAGATCAACCACCAGTACGGTGAATGGAGCGCGTGGGCCCAGTGGCGGGCCCGGGGGGCGAGACCGGCCGCTTCCAGGAGACGGCCCAGCCGCTTCCGGGTGTAGATGCGGATGTGCCCCCCCGGGTTGGCGTGGTAGTCGTCCGAGAGAACCCAGCAGATCCGTTCCGGCAGATACCGCGGCACGCTGACCACTATCGGGCAGGACCGCCGGGTGACCCGCGCCAGCTCGGCGGCGGCCGCCTCGTGGTCGGGGATGTGTTCCAGCACTTCGGAGCAGATGGTGAGATCGAAGGCGTTGTCGCGGAAGGGCAGGGCGCGGATGTCCGCCGCCGCCATCCCGGCCTTACCACCGCAAGCGATCAGGTTCCGATGGTCCGCCCACCGTCCCTGTGCCGCTTTCACCTCCCCCGGGTTCCGATCCGCCCCCACGGCAAAGACGCCCGGGTATTCCGCCGCCTTGCAGACATGGCGGCCGCCGCCGCAGCCGATGTCGAGCACCCGCGTGGGGCGAGCCGCCGACCGGTCCGGGGGAAACCCGTCGATTTTCCAGAAATCCACCGTCAGCACCGGGCCATGGTCTCCCGGTAGACCGCCGCGGTCTTCTCGGCGGCCCGCCGCCAGGTGAAATGGTCCTGGACCCGATGATACCCCCGTTTGCCCAGGACCGCGGCCCGATGAGGGTTGTCCAGCAGATCGCCGATGGCCCGGGCCAGGGCTCCGGCATCCCCGGGCGGCGTCAGGATCCCGGCGTCCCCCACCACTTCCGGCAGGGCGCCGGCGCTGGTGCTGACCACCGGCAGACCGCAGGCCATGGCCTCCCCCGCCGGCAGCCCGAACCCCTCATACATGGACGGCACCACCGCCACCGATGCCCGGGCGTACTCCCGGACAAAGGCCCCGTTGTCGATGCGCCCGGTAAACCGGATGGAATCGCCGATCCCCAGTTGCCGCACCAGCCGGACGATCTCTCCGTTCTTCTTGGGGGTCCCCACCACGGTCAGCCGGATCTTCCTGGGCGGCGAGGCGCCGTTCCGGGCCAGCCGATAGACCGCCAGCAGCAGATGACGCAGCCCCTTCAGGGGCATGTCCGCGCTGTTGGTGACGATGAGCCGGCCAGGCTCCCGCTGAATGCCGGGAATCGGATAGAACAGGCCGGTGTCGATGCCGTTGGGAATGATCCGGAACCGGTCCTCCGGTATGCGGAAATCCCGGACGATGTCCGCAGCGGCGCACCGGGAGACCGTCAGGATGCGGCTTAGGGTCCGGGCCACCCGCTGCTGCATGGCGATGAAGGAAAACCACCGGCGCTGTTTCAGCTTCCGCCAGGGAGCGGATTCCGCGCGGACGGCGATGTCCCGGTCCCGGGTGATGGGATGGTGAATGGTGGCCACGGTGGGAGCGCGCAGGCTCAGGCCCCAGATCCCGTAAGAGAGGCTCTGGTTGTCGTGGAGGATGTCGAAGTCCGCCAGCCGCCCCTTCAGGCATCGATAGAGCCGGAGGCCGAAGGTGAAGGGTTCCGGAAACCCCTGGGTGGAGACCCCGGCCCACTCCAGGAAGTTGACGGGGTCCGAGAGTTCCCGGAGAGACGGGACCCGGAACGGATCTTCCGGATTGTACAGATCGAGACAGGGAATCTTGACAACGGGGATGTCGTCGTCGAGGAGGGGCGCCGGCGGCCCGGTGATCACCGTTACCCGGTGCCCCAGATCCGTCAGGGCCCGGCTCAGATTCCGGACGTAGACCCCCTGGCCGCCGCAATGGGGGTTGCTCCGGTAACTGATGAGGCCGATGCGGAGCGATCTCCCGTCGCCGGCCATCAGATCGCGCCCTCGTCCGACAGCGTCGCGATGTCGTCCTCGCCGTACCCCAGTTCCCGGAGCACCGCCGCCGTGTCCCGGCCGAACGCCGGCGGCGGGGTCCGGACGCCGCCGGGGGTCCGGTCCAGCTTGACGGGGGTTCCCAAAAAGGGCATGGCCGCGCCGTCTTCGCCCTCCAGGTGAACCACCATCTCCCGCGCCCTGGCGTTTTCCCCCTGGAGGACGGCGTCCACCTCCGACACCTCGCCGATGCAGACGTCCAGCTCGGTGAAGATGGCCGTCCACTCGGCCAGGTCTCTCTTTAGAAACGCGTTCCGGAAAAACCCGATCATCTCCGCCTGCCGGGACGGGTCGTGCTGCAAGGGGATGAAGTCGGGCCGGCCGAACCACTCGCACACCGTTTTCCAGAACCGGGGCTCCAGCGGCGCCATGGCGAGGTGTTTGCCGTCCCGGGTTTCGAAGATGTTGTAGTAGGCGAAGCGGTGGGACCAGTCGGAATCGCCCCGCTTGGGCGGCCGGCCGGTGCGCCAGAACATGCCCGCCGCATAGGGGAGCAGGGCCGTGACGCTGTCGGTCATGGCCACGTCGACGCACTGCCCCTCGCCGGTCCGCCCCCGGGCGTGGAGGGCCATGAGGATGCCGATGGCCGCGTAAAGCGCCCCGGAGAGGTCGCCCAGCTGGACGCCGGGAATGCAGGGCGGCCCGTCCGCCGGTCCGATGAGGGAGAGGGCCCCGCCGTATCCGGCGAAATTGATGTCGTGGCCGGCCAGGTCCCGCAGGGGGCCGGTCTGACCATATCCGGTCAGGGAACAGTAGACGATCCGGGGATTGACCGTCTTTACGGCCGCGTAATCGACGCCCAGCCGCGCCGTGACCCCCGGACGGAACCCCTCCAGGATCACATCGGCCCGGCGGGCCAGATCGAAAAAGATCGCCTTTCCCTTGTCGGACTTGAGGTTGAGAGTCATGTGCTCCTTGTTCCGGTTGATGCCTTCAATCACCGGCAGGGATTGTTTTTCGAACCGCCGGTCCTCGACGGCGATCACCCGGGCGCCGTGATCCGCCAGGATCATGGAGCAATAGGGCCCCGGCAGCAGCCGGGAGAGATCCAGCACCAGACAGTCTTGGAGGGCGCCTTTCATCTGTACTTTTCCTTTTCGCCTGTGGTAAGGTTCGGCCGGTGGCCGTGGTTGCCAAAACCGATTTATTTACATTGTCGATCTGTACGGCGTCAAGGATTTTTCATGAAAAAAGAGACCCCGTTCCCGAAGCGCATTACCCTGGTGGAAGTGGGACCCCGGGATGGATTCCAGTCTGAAAAGACGATCATCCCCACCGACCGGAAAATCCGGTTCATCGAGGATCTCATCGCCGCCGGGCTTCGGTGGATTCAAGTCACCGCTTTCGTCCACCCGGAAAAAGTGCCCCAGATGGCCGACGCCGAAGCGCTGGTCCGGCGGTTGCCCCGCCATGACGGCGTCACTTATACCGCACTGGCCCTGAACGAAAAGGGGGTGGAACGGGTTCATGCCGCCGGTCTGGCCCACGTCGAAATTTCGGTGTCGGCCAGCGACGCCCATTCCCGCCGCAACGCTGGCCTGCCCCTGTCGGACGCCCTCCGGCGGGGACAACGGATGATCCGGATGGCCGCCGAACGCCATATGGGCGTCACGGCTGGAGTCCAGTGCGCCCTGGGCTGCGCCTACGAAGGCCGGGTTCCGCCGGAACGGGTGCTGGACATGGCCGAGGGGTTTTTGTCGGTCGGCGTCGATTATCTGTCCATTGCCGACACCACGGGAATGGGGAATCCCCGTTCGGTGGCCGAATTGCTGGAAGGGTTGACGCCCCTGGCCGGGGAGACGCCGGTGGGCCTCCACCTTCACGACACGCGCGGCCTGGGGCTGGCCAACATGTCCACGGCTCTGGAATACGGCGCGACCCGGTTCGACGCCTCGGTTGGCGGCATGGGCGGGTGCCCTTTCGTGCCGGGGGCCGCCGGCAACATCGCCACCGAAGACGCGGCCTATCTGCTCGATTCCATGGGGATCGAAACGGGCGTCAATTTGGCGCGGCTTTGTGAGTGC
>JAABTM010000256.1 GCA_011389855.1 Desulfobacteraceae bacterium | reverse complement strand
GGGACGGCGACCCGGAAACACGCATTCCCGCCAGCCGACACGCCGCCAACGGTCTATGTCTCGGCCTACGCCTTCGATCCGCCCAGGAAGGAATGGGAAGACGGCGTCAAGATCATCCTCGTTCCCGACATCCGCTGGACCCGGTGCGACATCAAATCCGTGGCGCTCCTCCCCAACGTGCTGGCGGCCCAGCAGGCCGCGGAAGCCGGGGCCAAGGAAGCCGTCTTCATCCGGGACGGCGCCGTCACCGAGGGCGCCCACACCAATTTCGCCGCCGTGTTCGACGGCGAGGTCCGGACGGCGCCTTACAGCAACCTGATTCTGCCGGGAACCACCCGGAACGTGGCGATCCCCCTGTGCCGGGAACTGGGCATCCCGGTCCGGGAATTCCCCATCCTCCAGCACGAACTCAAATCGGCAGACGAGGCCATGATCTGGGGTACCACCACGGAAATTATGCCGGTGGTTGCGATCGACGATTGGCGGGTGGGGAACGGCGTGCCGGGGCCGGTCACGCGGCGGCTGCAGGAGGCGTTCGCGGGGCGGGTGGCGGCGCTTTAATGGCTATTCCCCGATAATCTTCACCAACACCCTCTTCCGGCAGCGAGGCACACGACTTTTTATCAACACTTCAATATGCTGTGGCGTTCCTGGTTCAGAGCGGGGTCGGATTCGTGGATGAAGGGGCGTCGTAAAGGGTCGTGGCCTTTTTGGCGGAAGCCGACTTGGAACTGTCATTATGCCCGGCCAGGCGTTTCCGATCTTCTTGAAACCGTCGTTCCAGGTTATTCCAGAAATGAGCGGGCCGGCCCAGGATTTGTTCCAGTTTCAGCGCGGTCTCCGGCGTGATAGGCCTCATCCCTTTTAAGATTTCATCGATGGTCTTCGTTGTCAGTCCCGACCTAACAGCCAAGTCCGACTGGGACATCTCGCAAACATCCAGATATTCTGCGATAACTTCCCCAGGCGTGACAAGATAATCAGGGATGTATTCATTTTTTTGCGTATCACTCATGCGTGTCCTCTACTGCCAGAATTTTGACCGCGGTTACCTGAGACCAATCCAATCCACCATCCTCTTTCGAGGGTGCCGGCTCATGATCAGGGATAAATATCAATCGATAAGGATGATCCAAATCCACCGAGAGCTGGCCGGAACGTCGGCCTCCGGTTAACTCGTGGCAACGGCTCGGCCCACTTTTTGGGGGCCAGAAGTCCATCAGACTATCCGCTGCCCTGAGTTCCGCCATACGAATCCTGATCTTTTTGGCCCGTTTAGCACCGTGGAGCTTTTCGAGCTGTGCGCCTTCACTCAAAGATTTCGAAAGCTTCTTATTTTTAAACGATATTTTCAGAAAACGACCCTGTCAAGAAAAATGATAACCCTGATCAGTGAATATACAGCCCACTCACTCCCCGATAATCTTCACCAGCACCCGCTTCCTACGCCGGCCGTCGAACTCTCCGTAGAAGATCCGCTCCCAAGTGCCGAAATCCAGGCGGCCTTTGGTGATCGCCACCACGACTTCACGGCCCATGACCTGGCGTTTCATGTGGGCGTCGGCGTTGTCCTCGCCGACATTATGGCGGTACTGGGAGACGGGCTCGTGGGGCGCGAGTTTTTCCAGCCACACATCGTAATCGTGATGCAGCCCCGACTCGTCGTCGTTGATGAAGACCGACGCGGTGATGTGCATGGCGTTGACCAGCACCAGCCCCTCCCGGACGCCGCTCTCGGCCAGGCATTCTTCCACCTTGGGCGTGATGTTGATGAAGGCCCGCCGCGTGGGGACCTCGAACCAGAGTTCTTTTCGATAGCTTTTCATTGGGATTTCCCTCCAAACCTTTTGGGACCGTCTTCACGCGCCGTGGAGGACGGCCCGGAGTTCAACATCCAGATCGTTAAATTCAATCTCCCGGCGCCCCATTTGCCGCAGACGTCGATTGGACCGGAGAATGCCCCGTCCGATCTTTTCAACATACCCGTAATCCTTGAGGGTCTGCATGATGATGGGGTTCCGGTGATAGGACACGCCCGCCTCCATTCGCGCGATGGTGAGGGTGTCGGGCAGCGCTCCGGGGCTTCTGACCTCAAGACGATTGTTGAACACAAACAAACGGATCGTGGCGCCCCAGATGGCATAATCCCGGTGGGCGATGGCGTTGGCGATCAGCTCCCGCACAATGCCCGCCGGATATTGTTCCGTGTCCGTCCGTCGAACGTCGTCGGCATCGAAGCGGACGTCGGTTCTTGAATGCCGGTCCGCGAACCGGAGGGCGCCGTCCATGACGTCGCGGACCGCCCCATTGAATTCCTTCATTTCAAGAATGTCGGCGGCTTCGTCCACACCGCCGAAACAGGCCGCTTTGACGCCCGCTTGAGGCAGATAACGGACCGGATTTTTTCCAAAGAGAATCATCCCAGCAATGGTCGGCGCCTCCTCCCCGTTGGATCGGTCCGTCAGGTTGAGATTATAAAGGATCTGTCCAAATTCCTCTTCCGTTTCAACGGTATCGTCGATGGATCGGTAACGGCTGAAATATTCATCGATATAGCTGCGATTCAAGTCGCTGATCCCGGCGCCATGGACCGGTTTGATCTCGAAATGGACGAGATCGCCGTTTTGAAACAGGCGGACCAACTCCTCATTGGTGGGTTCCACCGACGACGACCCGGCGCGGATGTAAAATTTTCCGCTGGTCTTCACCTTATAGGGTCGATTGGGACCGCGCGGCGCTTCGACCGCCAAAACCTGCTTGCCATCGATTTCAACAAACTCGATTTTCGGTATCAGAGAGGGCGACACGTTGTTCCGGCAAATCTGGACCACGCGCTGCTCCACCCTTCGGTCACTGACGCCTTCCACAGTCCCGTCATCCATGACGCCTATCAGGAGAGTTCCCCCTTGGGTGTTGGCAAAAGCCGCGATTTCTTTGGCGATGCTGTCGCTTCGGGCCTTTTCCGCCTTAAATTCCAGGACAGAGCTTTCTCCCATTCGGAGCGATTCTTTGGTCAATTTCACAGGAACGTTCCTTTATGGTTGCCGTTTGACGATAATCCTCCCGATTTTAAAAGCCCATTGCGTCGGTTTCGGGTTTCGATTATGTATAGACATGCAGGCTGGGGTTTGTAAAGAGGAACCGAACATCCCGGACGCGGGGATGAGGAATTGATGGGCATATGAAGAAACCGATTGTAATGGTCGCCGCCGGCGTCATCGTCCTTCTGCTGGCTGCGGGCCGGGCCGGGGCCTTCGATCCGGAGGCTCTCGAGCGGCTCAAAAGCCCGACCAAAAACTGCGACAGATGCGACCTGTCGGGCGCCGATCTGCGGTCCATGGATCTGTCCCGGGTTCAGCTGCGGGAATCAAATCTGGAAAACGCCAACCTGGAGGGGATGAACCTCAAGGGGATCCGGTCCTACAAGACCAGTTTCAGAGGGGCCAATCTTAAAAGGGCCGACCTGGAGATGGGATACCTCATCCGGGCGGATTTCACCGGGGCCAACCTGGAATGGGCCAACCTCAAGGTCACCCACCTCCGGGACGCGACCCTGAAAGACGCCAACCTCAAAAAAGCCTATTTTTACCGGAGCATCCTGCGGGGCGCCGATCTGGAAGGGGCGAATTTGCAGGAGATCTACGCCAAGGGGACCGACTTCAAGCGGGCCAATCTCAAGGGCGTGGATCTGAGAAAAGCCAAGCTCGTGGGGGACGATCTCTACTGGGTGAATCTGGAGGGGGCCGATCTCCGCGACGCCGACCTGCGGGAAGCCTATCTTTATGCCGCCAAGATGAACGGCGCCGACCTCCGGGGGGCGAACCTGGAAGGGGCCGTGCTCCAGGGCGCGGAGATGGAGGGGGCCGATCTCACCGGGGCCTATCTCAAGGCGGCCGATTTCCGGGGGGTGGATCTGAAAAAGGCCGCTGTGGAGTGGCGGGACCTTAAAGAGGCCATCCGATAGGACGATCAAGGCCCCTGATCGAGGCGATCACATCCTCGGCCACGAAGGGTTCGTTCGCCGGATCGCCTCCACGACCCGCTCCATCTCCCGGGCCGACGACGCCGCATTCTCCCATAATGTTGGATTTCCTCTTGATAAATTGAGGAGATAACGATATGGGGTATCCCTTTGATCAATATTTTTGCAGGGATTGACGCGAAATGAACGAAAAGAAAACACCCGATCCATCAGCGCCCCTTCTCCTCGGCTGCGATCATGCGGCCGTGGGGCTGAAGGAAACCGTCAAGCGCCACCTCCTGGACAAAGGTATCCAGGTAGAGGATGTCGGCACGCATTCCGAGGCGTCGGTCAACTACGTGGATTTCGCCGCCAAGGTGGCCCGGGCCGTCTCCGAAGGGACCTGCCGGCGCGGCATCCTCATCTGCGGCAGCGGCATCGGCATGTCCATGGCCGCCAACCGGTTCCCCCGGGTCCGGGCCGCTTTGTGCAACGATCTGTTTTCGGCCATCATGAGCCGGCGCCACAACGACGCCAACATCCTGGCCATGGGCGGCCGCATCATCGGCGACGCGCTGGCCAAAGAAATCGTGGACGCCTGGCTCGACACCCCTTTCGAAGGGGGACGCCACCAGCAACGAATCGACGCCATGGACGCCATCGTCACAGGGAAGGAAACCTGAAGAGTGGACCTGAACGTTATCCAATCCATCGACCCGCAGATCGCGGACGTCATAAAGGATGAACTCAACCGCCAGCGCCGCACCCTGGAAATGATCGCCTCGGAGAACATCGCCGACGCGGCGGTCATGGCCATCCAGGGGAGCGTCCTGACCAATAAGTACGCCGAAGGGTACCCGGACAAACGGTACTACGGCGGGTGCGAATGCGTGGACGTGGCCGAAAAGCTGGCCATCGACCGGGCCAAGGCCCTGTTCGGGGCCCAGTACGCCAACGTCCAGCCCCATTCGGGCTCCCAGGCCAACATGGGGGTCTACTTCGCCCTGCTGAAACACAAGGACACGGTCATGGGCATGGACCTGTCCCACGGCGGTCATCTGACCCACGGCGCGCCGGTGAGCTTTTCCGGCCGGCTTTTCAACTTCACCCATTACGGCCTCGATCCGGATACCGGGCTCATCGACTACGGGGCACTGGAGAAGCTGGCCCAAATCCACCGGCCCCGGATGATCATCGCCGGCGCCTCCGCCTACCCCCGGATCATCGATTTCAGCGCCTTTTCCGACATCGCCCGGTCCATCGGGGCCTACCTGATGGTGGACATGGCCCACATCGCCGGCCTGGTGGCCGCCGGGGTCCATCCGTCGCCCATCCCCTTCGCCGACGTGGTCACCTCCACCACCCACAAGACCCTCCGCGGCCCCCGGGGCGGCCTGATCCTGTCGAAAGAAGATTATTGCACCCGGATCAACAGTCAGATCTTCCCCGGCATCCAGGGCGGCCCCCTCATGCAGGTCATCGCGGCCAAGGCCCTGGCCTTTAAACAGGCCGCGACGCCGGAGTTCAAAGCCTACCAGACCCAGGTGGTGGCCAACGCCCGGACCCTGGCGGAGTATCTCATGGCCGCCGGCGTCGAGCTGGTCTCCGGAGGCACCGACAACCACATGGCGCTGCTGGACCTGACCCGCCTGGAAATCACCGGAAAAGAGGCCCAGGATCTGCTGGGCGCCGCCGGCATCACCGTGAACAAGAACTCCATCCCCAACGAGACCCGGAAGCCCCAGATCACCAGCGGCGTCCGCATCGGAACCCCGGCGGTCACCACCCGGGGACTCAAGGAACCGGAAATGAAGACGGTGGCCGAGATCGTGGTGGATGTGCTCCGCAATCCACGGGACGAGGGGGTGATCCAGCGATCCCGGAAACGGGTGACCGAACTCTGCGAGGCATTCCCCCTTTATCCCGAAATGGGGCCGTGACGCCGTGAGAACCCCATGATCGAGGATCACCGCCCCTCCTGGGAGACTTATTTCATGGACATCGCCCGGCTGGTGTCCCGGCGGGCCACCTGCATGCGCCGGGCCGTGGGGGCGGTGATCGTCAAGGACAAGCGGATCCTCTCCACCGGCTACAACGGCGCCCCGGCCGGGCTTCCCCACTGCGGAACCACCGGGTGCATCCGCCATCTCCACAACGTCCCCTCGGGGGAGCGCCACGAGCTGTGCCGGGGCATTCACGCGGAACAGAACGCCATCATCCAGGCGGCCTATCACGGCGTCTCCATCCGGAACGCCGCCCTGTTTTGCACCAACCTGCCCTGTTCCATCTGCACGAAGATGATCATCAACGCCGGGATTCGGGAGATCTATTACGCGGCCGGGTACGCCGACGCCATGTCGGAGGAGATGTTTTCCCAGGCCGGGGTGGATCTCGTCCACCTGGCGACTCCCCAGGAGGAGGCGATCCCATGAAATGCCCCCACTGCGGCGAATTCAACAACAAGGTCGTCGATTCCCGCCTGAGCAAGGACGGTTTGGCCATCCGCCGCCGCCGGGAATGCCTGGGCTGCGACCGCCGGTTCACCACCTACGAGCAGGCCGAAGAGATGGAGGTGATGATCGTCAAAAAAGACGGCCGGCGGGAACCCCTCTCCCGGGAAAAGGTCCGGTCCGGCATGCAGCGGGCCTGCGAAAAGCGCGACATCAGCATGAACGTCATCGACGCCTTTCTCGACGAACTGGAGCGGGATTTGCGGGAATCGGGAAAAAAGGAGATCCCCGCCCACATCATCGGCGAAAAGGTAATGGCCCGGCTCCACGAACTGGACGGCGTGGCCTACGTCCGGTTCGCCTCGGTCTACCGGGAGTTCAAGGACGTCAACGATTTCGTCTCCGAACTCAAGACGCTTTTGGACCGGGAGGAGGCCAGGAAAGAAAGAGGACAGAGGACAGAGGACAGCGGACAGCGGGCGGAGGGCGGGGCGTCATGAATCCGTCGCCCGCGGATGCGGCGTTCATGGACATGGCCCTTGATCTGGCCCGCCGGGGCGTGGGCTGGACTTCGCCCAACCCCATGGTGGGCGCGGTGGTCGTCAGGGGCGGAAAGGTGGTGGGAAAGGGATGCCACCGGCGGGTCGGCGGCCCCCACGCCGAGGTCCACGCCATCGACGACGCCGGACCGGCTGCCGCGGGGGCGACCCTTTTCGTCACGCTGGAGCCCTGCAACCACACGGGGCGGACCCCGCCCTGCACAGAAAAAATCCTCTCGGCCGGCATCAAAAAAGTGGTCGTGGCCATGGACGACCCCAACCCGGACGTCTCCGGCGGGGGCAACGCGCGGCTGCGGGAGGCCGGCCTCGAGGTGGTTTCGGGGATTCGGGAGTCCGGGGCCAGACGGCTCAACGAGATCTTCATCAAGTTCATCCGGACCCGGTCCCCCTTTGTTCTGGTCAAGTGCGCCGCCACCCTGGACGGCCGCATCGCCACCCGCACCGGCGATTCCAAGTGGGTGTCGGGG
>JAABTM010000033.1 GCA_011389855.1 Desulfobacteraceae bacterium | reverse complement strand
CATTTTTCCTGGCGGGGCATGGCCGCTTTTTGGCGGGTTTGGCGGGATATGATTTTTTTCTTTTTTTGCTTAGCGGGGTCTGCGGGTTACGCTGGATAGTGGCAGCATAATATTACTCGCAACATAACGCCGGTGAACTCCATGTTGGGCTTAACTCTGAAACGGAAAGAAAAAATGACAGCCAAGAAAAAGTGGAGAATGAGTAAAGACCCGCTATACAGGGGCGATGAGAAGGATTCTGTCTGTGTTCCAAATCCAGAAGCAGATGATTCTATTGTACGGCATATTATGTATTTTGAGGGGCCGGGGCGAGAGACACCATATCTGTCAACGTCAGAAGAGTACGAGCTTGCCGAAAATTTTTCAAATGGTTCTGTTTGGAAAACATTCGTAAGAATAGCCAGGAAAGAATCTGTATTACATATAAGCCGTACGGAACTATTGGCACTCATGAAAAGAAACGGGAAAGGAAAGGCAAAATGGCCGAATGCATTCGAAGTAATGCAAGCTCGGCGGTATGTGGAACAGTGGGGTGAGCATTTACTGGATTTTCAAAAAGTTGGCGATCCATCAGAAGTAACCAAGAAAATTTTTTCAAAATCATGAAACTTCATTCCTGTCAAAATTGCTGGTTCAACGGCCTTCAGTATGGGCCGCTTGGTTTGGCTGTCGGATATTGTGCCCGACACAAGAAAATATTGAACGTTCCGGATGGAACCACATGCGGGTTGCACCTTCGCAAAGACCTTACTCTTATCAGAGCAATCGAGGTGTCGGAGATACATAAAGAGAAATATTCTATCGAAATTGTTTGCCGAATCAATGATGGCCTGCATTACGATAGCGATATATCGGATAATCAAAAGGACATGGAACTGCTGAAAAAGGATTCAGTTGCGGACACGGTTACAGACTACGGCGAACTAGGCTCAACCATAGAATCATTGGCGCAGCTTAAAGCCATGCCAGGAGCGCGAGCAGAGTTGGCGATGCTCAGCTTGGGCCGCGGATATGCCAATAATTGCGTATTGAGAGATGGAAAGTGGACCAGTGGGGTGCATCTGTATTGGTGGAGTCGTTTGAGGCTGGCTTATATACCAAAAATTGAAGTCGCGGATTTGCGGAGTGTCGGGGCAATACAGTTATCTCGACAAATTGAATTGACTTTGTGGTCGTTGGTTATGCTCCGTCTTACTTTCATTGAAGATATTATCACTTACGCTCGTCAGCAAAGCGATCCTCTTGGGGAAGTTCCAAGTTTGACTGAGCAAGCAGCGTTATCTCTGGACAACTTTAATTTGCGCAGCTTGTCAAAATGGATAAAGTCCAAGGCAATTCCCCAACTTGATGCTCACCTGTCAAGAAGCCGCTATGTTGAGTTGTCGAACGTGTTACATTCTGAAAGAGAAAACGCGGATGCCCAACCAGTCATTCCAGCGGATTTGCGGGGCTCCGCTTCGCTACGCCCCGCAAACCGCTGAATTCGTCGTTAGCCAATTTATGGAGGAGTAAATGGATAAAGGTGAAATGTGTGATGATCGAGTAAAGAATGGTCATGTAGGTTCCTGTAATTGTGATTGTTCAGGACTTATTGATGACACAATATCATTAGCAAATAGAAAAATTCTTTCAGGCGAAATTCAAAATAAAACTCTGTCATTGAAGACTGTTAATGGTGATAGCCATACTTTCAAAATTTCACAAATAGATAAGTTAATGAAAAATAAAAATGACATCATTGTTCTCCGTTCTGGAGACAGATTGATGGGCTCAATTCAAGAAAAATCAATGAATATAAAATCAGTTAATAATAGAAGCTTTACCGTCCAGTTAAAAGATATAAAAGAAGTGACATTTCTTGAAAACAGAAAAAATATTGATTGTCATTAATTTCATATCCTGAATGTTTTTTAAGCTCGCTCCACAAGGAGGAAAAACTATGCCTAAAAGTTTGGCGCTAAAAAGTATCAGAATGGATAAAACAGCCTTTTCAGTAGGTTCCATTGATGACGAGTCTGATGAAAAACAGTACTGGTCTTCAAAAACTCCTGTCGAACGGTTATACACCGTTGAATTAATGAGGCAAATGTTCTATGGATATGATCCGCTTACCGCAAGACTTCAGAGATTTTTTGAAACTGCTGAACTTTCATGAAGTTGAATATTTGCTGATAGGGGGGTTTGCTGTGGGTTATCACGGATATCCGAGGGCAACCGGAGATATGGATATCTGGATTGCAGTTTCCCCTGAAAATGCAGAAAAAATGGTCACTGTATTGAAAGAATTCGGCTTTGATGACCCGGATATGAATGCAAAGTTGTTTTTGAAAAAGAGACAGGTGGTAAGAATGGGAATGCCACCTATAAGAATTGAGGTGCTCACCGACATATCAGGGGTGAGTTTTGATGAATGTTATGAAAAACGGATTACTGCTTTTATAGATGATATAAAAGTGAGCATCATCAGTTCAGAGCATCTTAAAAAAAATAAAAAAGCAAGCGGGCGAATAAAAGATTTGCATGATCTTGAATACTTACCTTAAAAAAATTGGCTAACCCGGCGCTCCAGCGGATTCGGTTTTGCTCCGCTTCGCTCCATAAAACCGCTTTGCGTTAATTTTTTTTGTACTCACTATGAATCTATAAAGAAATGGGTTTTCTTCGACAAACAGAATTCTCTTTCAATCGTCGGATAAAAAATGTCACTTCGAGTAGTCATTGATACAAACGTAGTTTTTGAGGGACTGACAAGGAAAGATGGGGCTTGCGGCCTTATTATTGATGCATGGCTTGCAAGATTGTTCACAGTATGCATTTCCGATGCACTTGCTTACGAATATGATGATGTCCTCTCAAGAAAGTTTTCCGAACACCGTTGGCATGAGACGAAACCATTACTCACAGAACTTGTCGGAGAAAATGCGGAATTTGTAACCATTTGGTTCTCATGGCGTCCGGTTTCCCCAGATGCTGGTGATGATCATGTTATTGACTGTGCTATGAACGCTCGGGCAATGGTTGTTACCTCATATTCTTTATGTCCTGACTCGCCAGATATCAGGCGACTACATGGTTAGAGTCATACCGGAAGAAGATGCCTCAAGACAGAAAGAATCTTTTGATATTCTTCTGGAGAAATGGGGAAAGATTTCTATTTCAGATGTTGAAACAATTCTGGATAGACGAGAGCCTATGGAACCAGAGGCTGATATTAATCCCGAAACTGTTAGAAAACTAAAAAACCGAATAGCACGAAGCAAAGGCAAACATATGTACGGGTCCGTAAGTGGCGGTTCGGCTGATCATTGACTTTGCTCATTCTCCAGGCGCCCTTTCGGGCACACCCCGTAAAAAGGGCCTTGAAGTGGGAAATGCGGTTGCGATTGGGAATCAAATGGTTTTAACAGGGAGAAAAAACAATGGGGGCGCCGGCGAAAAAAGAAGCTAAATACAATGATTTGTTCGACATACCAGAAAATATGATTGGAGAAATAATCAATGGTGAACTGCACACAATGCCCAGGCCGTCGCCCAAACATTCAATGGTGGTTTCGTCTATTGGAGGCGAAATCGTCAACCCGTTCTCAAAAGGGCGCGGCGGTCCGGGCGGTTGGATCATTTTATTCGAACCTGAATTGTTAATTGACAAAAATATCCTTGTTCCGGATCTCGCGGGCTGGAAGAAAGAAAGATTGCCCGATCTTCCAGAAACCAACTGGATTGAAATATCGCCGGATTGGGTATGTGAAGTTCTTTCCCCCAGTACAGTTCAAATAGATAAGACGAAAAAAATGCCTGTTTATGCAAATCATAAAGTGCGGCATACATGGTTGATTGATCCAATAGCGAAAACTTTAGATATCTTTAAACTCCTGAATGCTGGTGGATGGGAATTATTGGGGTCATTTGCCGGCAATGATAAGGTCATGGCGGAGCCATTCCATGAAATAGAAATTAACCTGGCTGATCTTTGGACCGAATAATTAACCGCTTCTCATGGAAAGCCCATCAATCCGTGACGCCGCCTCTCCCCTTCATCGCCGTCTCCCTCACCGGCTTCACCAGTACCCTGGGCCAGATCCTCATGGTCCGGGAGTTGCTGGTGATTTTTTATGGCAACGAACTCTCCACCGGGTGGATCTTCGCCGCCTGGCTCGTATGGACCGCCCTGGGCAGCGGGGCCGGAAGCCGGCTGGCCGATCAGTTTCCCCCTAAGCCCGCGCTTCTGGTCATTCCCCTGGCCGGTCTGGCGCTGCTGCTGCCGGCCAGCATTCTTCTCATCCGGGCCGGCCGCCTTTTATGGGGGGTAGGGCCCGGCGAGATCCTCCCGCCTTTGACCATGGTCGCCATCTCCTTTGCCGCCACCGGTCCCTTCTGCGCGTTGTCCGGCTTCCTCTTTTCCTTCTGCTGGTCGGTCCAGGCCCGGTCCACGCCAACGGCGTCTCCCGGCCGCACTTTAGGCGTCTACCTGGGGGAGGCCTTGGGCGCCGCCGTCTCGGGCGTTCTCTTTTATTTCCTGCTTCTGCCCCATTTTTCAGCGCTGGGCTGCGCCTTGGGGGCGGCCGCCGCCGTCCTTCTCTGTTCAGCCGCGTTATTCCGGAAAGCGGGGTCCGGGAAACGCATGGCGGTCGGCGTCTGGCTCGTCGCCATCGCGGCCGCCGCGGGCGGGCTTTTCACGCTGCCGGAGATGGAAACCGCGAGTCGGCGTTGGCAGTGGGGGCCGGATGTCGTCGCCGTCCGGGACACGCCCTATCACAACCTGGCGATGGTCAGGGATGCAAACCTCTACACAGCCTTCGCCAACGGCCTGTGGCTCTTTTCTGCCCCGGACCCTCGGCTGGCCGAGATGGCCGTCCATCCGGCGATGCTGGAACACCCGGCGCCGGAGACCGTGTTGCTGGTGGGCGGCGGCGCGGCCGGGCTGGCCCGTGAAATCCTGAAACATCCCTCGGTCGTCCGGATCGATTATGTGGAACCGGACCCCGAACTGGTCCGCATGGTCAGGGATCATCTGCCCCGGCAGGTCCATGCGGCCCTGGACGATCCCCGGGTCCGTCTTTTCCATCAGGATCCGGCCGCCTTCATTCGCGCCGGCGGTCGGCGTTACGACGTGATGCTCCTGAATGTGGGCGATCCCATGAACGCGGAGATGAACCGCTTCTATACCGTGGAGTTTTATGAGGACGTTCGTCGTCGCCTCGCTCCCGGCGGCATCTTCTCCTTTTCCGTCTCCTCGGCCCCGGACATGGTGGGACCGGCCCAGGCCCGGTTCCTGGGGTCCGTGGACGCCACCCTCGAAGCGGTCTTTCCCACGGTGCTCCTGCTTCCGGGAGAAACCGCCCGGTTTCTGGCCGGCGGGGAGGAAACGGTCTTTGTGACCGATCCCGGCGTTCTGGCGGAACGAATGGGGAAGCGGCGACTTGAGCCGCGCCACCTGCGGGAATTTCATTTGCAGGATCTGCTGGACCCCTTCCGGCGGGATTATTTTCAATCGGTCATGTCGGAAGCGGCCAAAACGGCGGAAGGACGGCGGATCAACCGGGATTTCCGGCCCGTCTGCTATTTTTACAGCCTCACCCTGTGGGGAGCGCAGCTTCACACCGGCTTCAAGGATGTTTTCCTGGCGGCGTCGGGCCTCGGAAAGGGATGGGTCTGGGCGGTCGCGGCCGCGCTGGCGGCGATATCTATCGGATTGTCGCTGACATTGCGGCCCCGCCGCGGCTTCTGGGTGGGGTCGGCGGTTTTTCTGGCGGGCGGGACGGCCATCGTGTGCCAGATGGCGCTGCTCATCGGATTTCAGATTCTGGCCGGCTACGTCTACCGCCAGATGGCCCTGATTATCTCGCTCTTCATGGCCGGTCTGGCCCTGGGCGCGGCCCTGATCCCCCGTCTCCGGAAGACGGGCCGCCCGCCGGGTTCTCTGCTGGTTTGGGTTCAGGCGGGGCTGTGTCTCTATGGCATAGGGCTGACGGGAATCCTGATGGGACTCCATGGATGGCCCGGGAACCTGTCGGCCGCCGCGCTCGGGGTGATCTTTTCCCTGCTTTCGGTCCTGGGCGGGATCCTGGCCGGGGGTCATTTCGCCATGGCCCTGGAAAGTCTCGCCGGAGAGCGTGCCGCGCCGGCGTCCATCGGCGGAGGTCTTTATGCGCTGGACCTGGGCGGGTCCGCGGTCATCGCCGCCGTCGCCGCTCTCTTTCTGATGCCCCTGTACGGACCGCTCTCGGCCTTACGGATCGTCGTTTTTCTGCTGGCCGGAAACGCCGCGTCTCTCTGGATCGCTTTGAACGGTCGCGGCGGATAGCGGCGGCGGCATCGGCCCGCCGCGAGGCGCGACGGACGAGTCGCCGACGGACGTCGGTTCGGAACGGCGTCTCCGTCTTGGGGGCCGATGCCGGGGCGGCGGTTTTCCACCGGGCCGCTTCACCCGACTTGCCGTACTGGTAAGTGGCCAGCAGCACCTGCAACTCCGCGTCCCCGAGAAACCGGGATTCCCGCCGGTAGCTTCTGGCGATGACCAGCGCGATCCGGCAGATGCCGTAGACCACGGCGCCGATGCACATCAGAAGGAGGATCAAAAGGGATTGGTTCATGATGGTTTGTTTTACATCAGCAGCGCTTCGACCTCGTCCAGAAACCGGCTGCGCCGGTTGTACTGTCCTTTTCGGCTCCCCGCGCTGCTCAGGTAGAGATAACGTTCGCTCCGGGTCATGGAGACGTACATGAGCCGGCGTTCTTCCTCCAGTTCGGCCGGGGATTCCATGGATCGCCAGTGGGGAAAAAGCGACTCTTCGCAGGCTACGACAAAAACGACATGGAACTCCAGCCCCTTGGCGGCGTGGACCGTGGAGAGGTTGACCCCGCCGGGGCCGTCGTCTTCTTCCTCGTCCCGGTCCTCCCGGATCAGGGCCGCCTCCTCCAGGTAATCGACGATGGTTTCCTGCCGGGCCGCGGCGTACAGAAGCTGCTCGATGTTCTCCTGCCGGGCGATCACGTCGCTGTCGCCGCTGCTGTATCCCCGCATGTATTCCATGTAACCGACCCGGGCCATGACCTCCCGGAGGGCCGCCTCCGGCGACATGGCGCGGATGTCGGCCAGAAGCGCCATCACCCCCTTGAGGCCGTTGTAGATCTTGGGCGTCAGGATCTTTTTCTCCAGGGCTTTCAGGACGGCGCCCTGCAGGCTCATGCCGCCCTCCCGCATGCCGTTGAGCTTTTTTATGGTCCCCGGCCCGATGCCCCGCTTGGGGACATTGACGATCCGCTCGAAGGAGGCGTCGTCCTTGTCGAAGACCGCCGCGGCCAGGTAGGCGTTGAGGTCGAGGATCTCCCGCCGCTCGAAAAACCCCTTTCCCCCCAGCATCCGGTAGGGGATGCCGAACCGCCGGAAGGACTGCTCGAAGGAGAGGGAGCAGAATTTCGTCCGGTAAAGGACGGCCATGCTGTTGAGGGAAATGCCCATTCCGTGGAGGTTTTCGATTTTCCGGGCCGTCCAGTCGGCCTCTTCCCGGTCGGTGTAAAACTCGTGGATCTCGATGACCCCGCCCTGGAGTTCGGAAAAACACCGCTTCTCCATCTTCCGCCGGTTCTCGGCGATAAGGGCGTTGGCCACCTGGACGATCTCGTCCACCGACCGGAAATTCTGCTCCAGGCGGAAGATGCGGGCGTCGGGGTATTTCCGCGAAAACGACAGGAAATGGTCCACGTTGCTCATCCGGAAGGAGTAGATGGACTGCCAGTCGTCCCCCACGGCAAAGAGATTGCCGTTTTTAAGCAGGAGGCCGGTGATCTCCTCGTTGAGATCGTTGGTGTCCTGGTATTCGTCGCAGAGGATGAACTGGAACAATTCCTGGTACCGGTTCCGGATTTCCGGATGGTCCCGCAGGAGGTTCCGGGTCATGAGCAAAATGTTGTCGAAATCGACGGCGTTGGCCGCCTTGAGGGCCTTTTCGTACTGATCGTAAACATCGGCCAGCGGAACCCGGAAGGCCCGGGGCCGTCCGTCGAAGTACCTTAATGGGTCGCCGGTGTTCTTGGCGTTGGAGATGCCGGCCTGGACCGCCGGCGTGTGCTTTTTGTCGTAGTTCATCCCCACCAGGATATCCTGGATCAGTTTTTTCTGCTGATGGACGGCGAAGATCTGGACCGGCGGTTCGTAGCCGAGGGTCTTGCAGTGGGCCTTGAGAATCTGGAGGCAGGCCGAATGGTAGGTCCGGACCCAGGGAAACCGGTAGACGGGTTCGCCGGTGAGCCGGGTCAGGCGGCGCTTCATTTCTTCGGCCGCTTTATTGGTGAAGGTGATGGCCAGGATCCGTTCGGGATGGTAGCCGGATCTGACGAGATGGTCGATTTTGGCCGTTAGGGTCCGGGTCTTGCCGGAACCGGCGCCCGCCACCACGAGGGTGGGCGTGCCGATGTAATCCACGGCCGCCTGTTGCTGGGGGGATAGGGACATGATATTTGGGATGGTTCTTTGCTGGCCGCGGCCGATTAGAGATTTTCCGCCTGACAGATCCGATGGATCGTCTGGGCGTGCCATTTGCCCTTGCCGGAAAAGGTGGAGATGTTCTCCGCATCCAGCCGGGCCGCGATCTGACGGTAGGTGGCCCCATCCTGGCGCATGTCGTTGATGATCCGGAGGGCGCTGTCTTTTTCTTTCTTTCCCGGTTTTTCCGGGGGCGCGTCGTCGATGCGGCCGGCGACAACCCCGGCCATCTGCCCGGAGGCGGCCGCGCCCATGAGTTCCCTGAGGGCTTCGGCGATGCTCTCCGACGCCTCGGCTTTCCGCTCCTCGACGGCCACCCGGCGTTCCTCGGCGTCCGCCAGGCGGCGGTGATCAGCCGCGATCCCTTCAATGAGGGACTTGAGGACCGGCAGGGTCTCCGTCAACTGGGTCGCCAGTTTTTCCATTTCATCGGGTTTGCGCCCCCCCTTTTTCCGGTCCTTGGCATTGCTCTTCTCCGGTCCCTTATACTGGGGATTGGGGTAGGACGGGCTGTGGAACGGCCGTCGGATGTAGCGTTTGTCGTTTCCGTTGCAGTGGAGCTTTTTCCCATTCCGATCCATAAGATAGATATCCTCCTTTTCGTATACTCAAGTTTATGGTTTTTGGCCCATGACGAGCGACCGTAGTGATCCTGAATTTTGGCCGGCAAAACGGCCCTTTCCACCTGCGAAAAAAAGAGGCTGACAGCGTCCGACCCCCGTGGACCGGGCGGTCGTGGGATAGACCGCCTGGCGGCGGTCGCGTCGATATATGAAGGGCGGATAAGAGCTTCGCACTTAAAGTAAGGCACTATAAGGGAGATAGACGGCCCTGTCAAAGCAAAAATGCACGGTTCGCCGGTTTCGGCCGCGGCCCCGCCGGAACGGCGCCGGACGCCGCCGCGATTCTAATTGACAAATATTTCGTTTATCTCTATTTATTTTTCCATCTTACTCAGGCCCGATGCCGGGGAGGGAATATGAAAGCAAAGGTGTTCATTGTCGTCGATGATCCCATCATGGGGAATTTACTGGAGGTGCGCCTGGCCGAAGCGGGCTTCGACGCCCGGTACCTGGAGACCGCCGGGGAGGCCCTGGCGGCGGTCGGCGCGGCGGATCCGGCGGACGGGCCGATCCTCCTGGCCGCGCCGGAAATCGCGGACGAATCCTTCCTGAAAGGACTGACGGAAGCCGGCCGGGAGACGCCGCCCCCCGTCATCCTCTTGCCCGCCGACGGCGAAGCGGCCGTTCCGCCCGATTCAGCCGACGACGCCCTCCCGGTCATCCCTCTGCCGGCGCCCTTCAGCATGGACACGCTCCTTGAATACCTAAAGGAGATCGCGCCTGAAGCCGTCGACGCTTCGGCGGCGGCCGTCGAACCGGCGGACGAGGACGAGTCCGCGCCCGCCGGCGACTTTACGGGGGTTCCCGGTCTTCTGGCCAGCTTCCACCATCGGGGGGTGACGGGGCTGTTGGAGGTCCGCGATCTTCCGGAAAAGGCCGGGGTCTTTCTCGACGGAGGGGAGATCGTCCACGCCCATTACGGGGAGGCCGATGGGAAAAAGGCGCTGTTCCGGATCATCCGGGAGGCCGACGGCGCGCCCCAGTTCCATCCCCAGCCCCGTCTGGCCGCAGAAACCCGATCCATCCGGGACGAGTTCCAGGATTTGATGGCCGAGGCCGGCCGGGAAGCGGACACCCTCCGCCGGGTCAAACGAGAGGTCTTCGACAGCGTCCTCTCGGTGGACGAGGAGGCCCTGGCCCGGTCCCCGGAGGTCCGGGAGCACCGGGGCCTGAGCCACATTCTGAGCCTGGCGGCCGACCACCGCCGGATGCGCCGGGTTCTGGACAGGAGCCGGATGACCGACCTCCAGACCTACACCAACCTTGTCTACCTGCTCAAAACCGGCGTCGTCAAGGCCCGGTCGGAAGAGCGCGTCGGCGTCCGCATCGTCACCGACAGCACCGCCGACCTCCCCGACGGCGCCGCGGACAGGGAAAACCTCCTAATGGCGCCCATCTCCGTGCGCCTCGGCGGCAAGACCTACCGCGACGGCCTCGACATCGGCCCCCAACGGTTCTACGACCTGTTGCGGCGGGCCAAGGATTTTCCCGAAACCGAACCGCCTTCCCCCGAGGACTTCTACCCGATTTTCGAAGGAGCCGTGGGCGACGCCGACCTGCTGGGCATCTTCCTCTCCCGGAAACTGAGCGAAACCGTCACCCACGCCCGCACCGCCGTGGACCGCTACGGCGACGCCTACCGCATCCGGCGGCGGAACCGGCGGGGCGGCGGCGATCCCCGCATCGCGGTGGTTGACAGCCAGGCGGTCTCCCTGGGGCTGGGGCTCCTGGCCTCGGCGGCGGCCGGGAAGGCCCGGGAAGGGAAATCCCTGGACGACGTCCGGGCGTATGTCGAGGGACTGATCCCCGGCCTGCGGATTTTTTTCGCCGTCGATTCCCCGGCCTATCTCCGGCGGAGCGGCCGGCTGGGGCGGGGCAGGGCCATGGTGGGCGGCATGATGGGGATCCGGCCCATCCTGGGGGTCCGCCACGGCGAGGTGATCTACGTGGATGGGGTCCGGGGGGAGAAGGGTATCCCGGAGGCCCTGAGCGACTGGATCGCCTGGAGCCTGGACGACCCGGCGGCGCCCCTCCGCCTCGGGGTCATGCACGCAGACGCCCCGGATCGGGCCGAGCGCCTGGCGGCGGCCCTGGAATCCCGGTTCGACTGCCGCCGGACCACCATCTCCCAGATCGGTCCGGTGGTGGGCGCCCACTGCGGACCCGGAACCGTGGGCGCCGCCGTCCTGCCGGCGTGAAGGGGGGCCTTCTTGGCGCCATCGCACTTTGACAAACGAACCGGCTTCCTTTATTCTTCTAAGGATTTGGAACGGAACTCTCTATACCATAATGTTAAGGACGCCAGATGCGCCAACGTTTTAAACTTTCAACCAAAATCAATGTCGCGGGATTGGCCCTGATCCTTTGTTTTCTCCTCCTGCTGACTTGGATCTACTTCCAGTTCCGGGATCGCATGTACGAGGCCCGCTACGCCCAGATCCGTCAGGTGGTGGAGACGGCCCACGGCGTGGCCGATCATTTCGCGGATCAGGCGGCCGCCGGCGAACTCTCCTCCAACGGGGCCCGCCTTCTCGCAAAGGAGGCCATGCGGAATCTGCGCCACAACGAGGTGGAATATTTCTTCATCCTCGACAGCCGGTTCCAGATGGTCATGCACCCGATATCCGAGACCGGACTGGAAGGGACGAACGTGTCGGATCTGAAGGACTCCCATGGAAAACCCTTTATCCGGGAAATGGTCGAGATCGCCAACGCCGAGGGGGGCGGGTTCGTCCGGTATTACTGGTCCAAGCCCGGCGGCGAGAAGCCCCTGCCCAAAATCACCTACGTCAGGCATCTGGCCCAATGGGACTGGATCATCGGCTCCGGAGTATACATGGACGACGTGGCGGAGCGGATCGGCCGCATCACCCGGACGGTGGGCCTGGCGGCGGCGGCGATCACCCTTGCCGCCATGATCCTTTCCTGGGTCATGTCCCTGTCCATCGCTAATCCCATCCGCCGCATCGCCAGGGGGCTCGACACCGGCGCCATGCAGGTCTCGGCCGCCGCCGACGAGGTTTCGGCCGCCAGCCAGTCCCTCTCCCAGAGCGCATCGGAACAGGCGGCCGCCATCCAGGAGACGTCGGCCTCCATCGAACAGATGCGCTCCATGAGCAAGGAGACCTCCCACCTGACCCAAGGGGCCGAGGCCCTCATGAACGAAAACATCTCCAAATCGGGCCAGTCCCTCAAGGCCCTCATCGATCTGACCCGGGAGATGGGCCACATCGAATCGGACAGCGGCCAGATGGCCGAGATCATGAAAGTCATCGACGAAATCGCCTTTCAGACCAATCTTTTGGCCCTCAACGCGGCCACCGAGGCGGCCCGGGCCGGAGAGGCGGGGGCCGGCTTCGCCGTGGTGGCCGACGAAGTCCGGCGGCTGGCCAGGAAGGCGGCCGACGCGGCCCGGGACACCCAGGACCTTCTGGACGCCACCGTGGAGCGGGTCGCCGGCGCCGCCGCCGCCATCAAGGAGATCAACGCCGATTTCGAGGGGATCATCGAATCGGCCACCCTCATGGGCGAAAAGACCGGGGCAATCACCCAGGCCAGCATGGAGAACGCCAAGGGGCTGGACCAGATCGGACAGGCCGCCGGAGAGATCGACGTGGTGACCCAGGGGGTGGCCGCCAATTCCGAAGAGACAGCGGCCTCCGCCGAGGAACTCTCGGCCCAGGCCGCGGAAATGAAGGCCTACGTGGCGGAAATGACGACCATCATCGACGGAAAAACCCGAGACGACCGATGACGCCGGAGCCCGACCAACAGACGATCCTCATCGTCGACGACGTGCCGGCCAACATCCGGGTGCTGGATCAGCTCCTCAAGGGGGCCTACAACATCCGGGCGACCACCCGGGGGGCCGAAGCCATCGAGATCGCGGCGTCCGACGATCCGCCGGATCTGATCCTTCTGGACATCATCATGCCGGGGATGGACGGCTACGAGGTCTGCCGCCGCCTCAAGTCCGACCCCCGGACCTGCCACATCCCTTTGGTCTTCATCACCTCCCGCAGCGAAGAGGAAGAGGAGGCACGGGGATTCGAAATGGGCGCCGTGGACTACATCACCAAGCCCTTCAGCCCCGACATCGTCCGGGCCCGGGCCAAGACCCAGATGGATCTGAAGCGGTACCGGGATCATCTGCGCCGCACCAACACTCTTCTGCGCCACGAACTCAAAAAGCAGGAGATCAACATCGATCTGGCCAAAAAGATCCTGGGGATTATCAACTACGCCGAGGCCCGGCCCCGGCACATCCCTTTGCCGGAAGGCCGGTCCCTCTTTGTCGAGGGCCTGTCGGCCCCCTGCCACGCCGAAGGCGGAGACCATTATTTCGTGCTTCCGCTGAACCTGGACGACGGACCCGGTAAAACCGTCCTCAGCCTCAAGGACCAGTCGGGCCACGAGGTGGGGTGCGTGCTCCGGTCCATCATCACCGACCTGGCCCACAACCGGCTCATCCAGGCCGAGCCCGGCGCCGGCGCCGCGACGCTCATGTCCCGGCTCAACGCCGAAATCTGCCGGGCCGGGCTTTTAGGATCCGACAATTTTTTCACCGCCATCACGGCGGAAATCGACCACGCCGACCTGACGTTCCGGTACGTGTCGGCCGGCCACCCGCCATTGCTGTTGATCCGGGACGACGCGGTGCGGGAACTCCCGACGGCCGGCGACCCCGGCGCCAACCTGCCGGTGGGGGTCGCCGAAACCATCCCCTACGGCGAAGGCATCTGTGGACTCCGGCCCGGAGACCGGCTGCTTTTGTACACCGACGGCCTCACGGAGATGCCCATCGGAAAAAACCGGGGGATGATCGACAGCGCGGCCCTGCTCTCCCTGACGAAAACCCTGGTCAAAGAAGAGCGGGACGCCGGCCGCGGCCCCATCCGCGCATCCACCCTGATGCACCGGCTCCTGGACCGGATCGCCGGCATCAGCGGCGAAACGGTGACCTCGGCCGACGATCCCGACGGCCCCCGGAACACGACGGAGGACGACGTCACCCTCCTCTGCCTGGAGGTCGAGACCGGCGCGCCCTCGGCCGAGACGGTCTGGCGCCCCCTGGACGGCGAGGATCTGGGCGTCCGGGTCGATGCCCTCTGTCGACGGATCATGGCCGAGACCGCCGGGTACGGGGTGTCCGAACACGTGATCCGGACGGCCCTCGCGGAGGCGGCCATCAATGCCTGGCGCCACGGCAACCGGGAAGACCCGGAGAAATCCATCGTCATCCGCCGCCGGTACGGCAACGACCTCCACCTGGAGGTGATCGACGGGGGGGCGGGCTTCGACTGCCGCGGACTGCCGGACCCCACCCGCGTGGAGAATCTGACCAAAACTTGCGGCCGGGGAGTCTTTCTCATCCGCCATCTGGCCGACGAAGCGGTATGGAAAGATGGCGGCCATCACGTGGCCATCACCTTTTACCGGCGGCGCCCGGCGCCCGGTTCGCCTCACGCCCCCGGCGGCCCGGGGCCTCAAAACAAGACACATCCAACCACGGAAAGGACAAACGCCATGGAGATCACGGCATCGCGTCAAGGGGAACAGGCCCGTTTCGAGATCACGGGCAGGATCGATGAAAACGGCGCCGAAGCGATCAAGCAACGGTTCCGGGAAATCAATTCCGACGATCTCAAGGAGGTCGTCTTCGATTTCCGCCACGTCTCCCACATCGGCAGCGCCGGCATCGGCAAGATGCTCCTGTTCTACAAGGATCTGGCCCTCAAGGATGGCCGGCTCAGGATCGAGAACGCCTCCCAGACGGTCTACGAACTCTTCACCGTCCTTAAACTCGACACCATCATCACCATCACCCAGACCTGAAATGAAAAAACGGCGCAAACATCATATCCTGGTCGCCGACGACGCCCCCGGCATCCTCCGGACCATTGCGGAGATCCTCCGGGAGGACTACGACCTCAGTTTTGCCGCCACGGGGCGTGAAGTGCTGGAGCTGGCGGCGGCCGCCGACCCCGAAGAGGGCCTCGATCTGATCCTGCTGGACATCGCCATGCCCGGCATGGACGGGTACGACGTCTGTCGCCGGCTCCGGTCGGATTCGGCTACAAAGGAGATCCCGGTGATCTTCGTCACCGGCGCCGTCGACGAAGCCGCCATCGACGAAGCCTTCGAGGCGGGGGCCGGCGATTACATCCGCAAGCCCATCAGCCGGGCCGAACTGACGGCCCGGGTCCGGTCGATTCTCTCCCACCGGGAATTGATCCGGAAACAGATCGAGGAAAAAAAGCTTCAGGGTGTACTGGAGATGGCGGGGGCGGTCTGTCATGAACTGAACCAGCCGTTGCAATCCCTCACCGGCTTTGTTCAGCTCCTGGGCCTCCAGACGACCCCGGACGACCCCCGGATCGAGTACGTGGAGATCATCCAGGATCAGTTGAAGCGGATGGCGGATCTCACCCGGAAACTGAACGGGATCACCCGGTACGAGACCGTGGAATACATCGAAAACACGCGGATCATCGACATCGACAAGGCCATCGACGAGGCGTGGCGGGAAAAATCCTGATCCGCCGTCGGCGCGGACGTCATTCTATTGCTTGACAGGACGGGGCCGAATCCCTTATAAAATTCATAAACTGAAACGCCTTTTTAGACCGCGCGCCGATGCACTTCCTTCTTCCAACCTCGGCGGCATTTTTAGGAGATCCGTTTCCATGAAGCGTCGCACCTTCCTCAAACTGGCCGGCATCGGCAGTCTCTCCCTGGCGACCGGCTGCGATTCCCGCCCCGCCAACACGCTCTATTCGCTGGTCAAGGCCCCGGACGACATGGTGACGGGCGAGCCGTCCTGGTACGCCACGACCTGCCGGGAATGCCCCGCCGGCTGCGGCGTCGTGGCCAAGGTTCGGGAGGGCCGGGTCGTCAAACTGGAAGGGAACCCGCTCCACCCCATCAACAAGGGCAAACTCTGCATGAGGGGGCAGGCCGCGCTCCAGGGCATTTACAACCCCGACCGGCTGACGACGCCGCTGTTGAAGACGGCCCGGGGCTCTGAACCGGTCTCCCATGCTAAAGCGGCGGAGATGCTGAAGGCCCGAACCGCCGCCGCGGCGGCGAAGGGGGAAAACCGGGTCCATCTGCTCACCGAGACCGTCGGGGAGGTCCTGGCGGACCTTTTCACCGAATCCCTGGCCCGCTGGGGGAGCGGTCCGCCGCTGGTCTTCGAACCCTTTGCCTATGAATCGACCAAAACGGCCCACAAGATGGTCTTCGGCATCGACGGCCTGCCGTCCTACCGGATGGAAAGGGCCGACGTGGTGGTCTCCCTGGGCGCCGATTTCCTGGAGACGTGGCTTTCGCCCGTGGAATACGCCCGAAAATTCAAGGCCATGCACGCCTACGGCAAGGGGGGCAAGGGGCTGTTCTTCCACATCTCCCCCTGCCAGTCCCTGACGGCGGCCAACGCCGATCTCTGGCTTCCGCCGGTCCCCGGCGGGGAAGGGGCCGTGGGGTGTGCCCTATTGCGGATGGTTCTCGCCGAGGGCCGGGGGGATCACCTGCCGGCGGATTTCCGGGAAGCGCTGATCCAGACCGTCGCCCCCTTCACGCCGGAAAAAACGGCCCGGACGGCCGGGGTTCCCCCCGAGACTTTGGGGAAGATCGGCAAGGCCGTCCTGGCGGCATCCGCGCCGCTGGTCCTGGGCGGTTCCGCCGCCGGGGGCGGAGATGCCGTTCTCCAGGCCGATCTGGCCGCGGCCCTTCTCAATTGCGTCCTCGACCCGAACCGGTCCCTCATCGACTTCGACGCCCGCCACCGGGTGGAGACGGCGGCGCGCCGGGCCGACATCCTCCGCTTCTTCGCCGACCTCAAGGAAGGTCCGGCGGGGGTGCTGCTCCTCAACAGCGTCAACCCCGTCTACGCCATGCCCGGGGCCGGGGATGTCCGGGACGCCCTGGCCCGGGAGGACCTCTTCGTGGTCGCCTTTTCCAACTTCATGGACGAAACAACGCAACTGGCCGACCTCGTCGTGCCGGTGCAACCGCCCCTGGAATCCTGGGATGAATACGGGGGCAAAACCGGGCTGCTCTCCACCCTTCAGCCGGCCATGGGAGCAATGGTTCCGGCCCCGCATGTCGGCGATCTCCTGTTGGGAACGGCCTTCGGGGCGGAAAACCGGCCCGCGCCCGATTACGCATCCTGTCTCGCCAAACGGTTGATGGCCGACCATCCCATGGCCACCGACCGGGACCGCCTGGAGACCTTCCGCGCCGGCGGCCGGCTGGAAGACCGGCCGGAGGAAAAGACCGGGAAGACCGCCGAACCGCCGGCCGACCTTACGCCGGAACCCTACCTTCTCAACATTCTCGCCAAGGCATCGGAGGCGCCGGAAGAAGCGATCACGTTTACCGCCCTGCCGTCGATCCGGTTTTTCGACGGCCGCGGGGCCAACCGCCCCTGGCTCTGCGAGGTTCCCGATCCGCTGACCAAGATCGCCTGGCAGACGCCGATCCTCCTCCATCCCGAGACGATGAAGAAAGCCGGCCTCCGGCAGGAAGATGTGATAACGGCGACCACCCGATGGGGAACGCTGGAGGCGCCGGTCTACGAAAGCGACGGGATCCGGCCCGGGACGGCCGCCATGGCCATCGGCCAGGGTCATGCCGGATTCGGCCGCTATGCCGACGGCATGGGGCTCAACCCCTTCCACCTTTTGTCGCCCCTGGCCGATACCGTCGCCGGCGGGCCGAACCACGGCGGGGAGCCGGTGGAGATCCGGAAGACCGGCCGCGGACTCCCCCTGGCCCACACCGACGGCAGCCGGATTCAGCACGGACGGACCATCGCGCTTTCCATTTCCCTGACCGACCTCGTTCATGGCGAACACCCCGAAAAGCACGGGCTGGCCATGCACGAATTTCCCCTGGTTCTGCCGTTGCCCGAAGGCTACAGTCCTCACCGGGACATTTATCCGCCCCACGAACACGCCGGTTACCGGTGGGCCATGACGGTGGATCTGGACCGCTGCATCGGGTGCGGGGCCTGCGCGGCGGCCTGCTACGCGGAAAACAACATCGGCGTGGTCGGCCCGGAGCGAATCCTGGAAGGCCGGGAGATGTCGTGGCTCATGATCCAGCGGTACCTGGACCCGGACCGCCCCGAAAAGGTCGCCTTCCTCCCCATGCTCTGCCAGCACTGCGACAACGCGCCCTGCGAATCGGTCTGCCCGGTCTATGCCCCCCATCATTCCAAGGAGGGGCTCAACAACCAGATCTACAACCGCTGCATCGGGACCCGGTTCTGCTCCCAGAACTGTCCCTACAAGGTGCGCCGTTTCAACTGGTTCGACTGGGAATGGCCGGCGCCCATGAACCTTCAGCTCAATCCCGAGGTCACCGTCCGGAGCAAGGGGGTCATGGAAAAATGCTCTTTCTGCGTCCAGCGGATCAAGGACGCCCACGGCCAGGCCAAAAACGAGGGCCGGGCCATCCGGGACGGGGAGGTGGTTCCGGCCTGCGTCCAGACCTGCCCCACCGGGGCCTTCGTTTTCGGCAATCTCATGGACCCCCAAAGCCGGGTCCGCCGGATGGTCGAAGACGTCCGGGCCTACCAGATCTTGGGGTATATCAACACCAAGCCGGCTGTCATCTACCTTAAAAAGGTCGTACAGGAAATTTAAAGGCGAGAGAAAAAGCGATGTCGGAACTCACCTACACCGAGATTGACGCCACCGTTCTCAACACCCTGACCCCGCCCAAGCGGGCCTACTGGCTGACGGTGGCCGCCCTGGCCGCGGGCATCCTCATCGGGCTTTCGTGCTGGATTTACCAGATCTTCGTGGGCATCGGGGTCGGGGGTCAGAACAACCCCGTGGGATGGGGGACTTATCTCATCAACTTCGTCTTCTGGGTGGGCATCGCCCATTCCGGCACCCTGATCTCGGCCATCCTCTATCTCTTCCGGGCCGGATGGCGAAATCCCATCGCCCGGGCCGCCGAGACCATGACGGTCTTCGCGGTCTGCACCGCCGGTTTGTTTCCGCTGATCCACCTGGGACGGGTCTGGCTGGTCTACTACATGCTTCCCTATCCCAACCAGCGCTACCTTTGGCCCAATTTCCAGTCGCCCCTGGTCTTCGACCTGGTGGCCATCAGCACTTACCTGACCGTGAGCAGCCTCTTCTGGTTCACGGGCATGCTGCCCGACCTGGCCGCGGCCCGGGACCGGGCCGCGGGCTGGCGCAGACGGTTTTATAAAATCCTTTCCCTGGGCTGGACCGGCGAGCACGAGCAGTGGCGGCATTATACCCGGGGGTATCTGTTTTTCGCGGCATTGGCCACGCCCCTGGTCATCTCGGTCCACAGCGTGGTTTCCTGGGATTTCGCACTGGCGGTAGTGCCGGGATGGCATTCCACCATCTTCGCCCCCTATTTCGTGGCCGGCGCCATCCATTCGGGTTTGGCCATGGTGCTCACCCTGATGATTCCCCTGCGGGCCATCTTCGACTACAAGCGGATCATCACCGACGACGTGCTGGAAAACGTGGCCAAGACCATCATCTTCACCGGCCTCATCGTCGGCTTCGCCTACGCCACCGAGTATTTCATCGCCTGGTACAGCCACAATGAGATAGAGATCGAATCGTTCCGGTGGCGGGCCTTGGGCGACTACAGCCTGGAATTCTGGATCATGGTGGTCTGCAACAGCCTTGTGCCGCTTCTGTTCTTTTTCAAGAAGTACCGGCGGTCCACCCCCTGGCTGTTCGGCATCTCCATTCTGATCAACGTCGGCATGTGGTTCGAGCGGTTCGTCATCATCGTGGGCGGTCCGGCCCACGACTTCATCCCCCACGCCTGGGGGCTGTATACGCCCTCGGCGGTGGAAATGGGGATCATGTTGGGGACATTCTGCCTGTTTTTCTTTCTCTTCCTCCTTTTCGTCAAGCACCTGCCCTCCGTCTCCATGACCGAGATGAAGGAAACCCTGGAGAAAGGATCGGCCCATGGAAGTTAAACGCTATGTGATGGGGCTGTTCAGGGACGAGGACCGGGCCGTGGGCGCCATCGAATCCCTTAAAAAGTCTTCGTTCAAGCTCCACAAGGTCCACAGCCCCGTCCCCAGCCACAAGATCATGAACGTCCTGGATCGGGACCGCCCCCAGAGCAAGGTGGGCTATTTCACCCTGGCCGGCGGCATCATCGGGTTTTTCACCGGGTTTTTACTGGCCATCTACACCGCCTCCGAATGGAGCCTCATCGTCAGCGGCAAACCCGTGATCGCCCTGGTTCCCTTTTTTATCGTGGGATTCGAGTTCACCATCCTCTTCGGCGTCCTCGGCAACATCATCGGCCTGCTCACCCAGGCCCGGCTGCCGCGGTGGAAGAATCTGAAGCAGTACGACGAACGGTGCTCCGGGGAGCATTTCGGGGTGGTGGCCCAGTGCGACGACGCCGACCAGGACCGGCTCATGGCGTTTTTCATCGAAAAGGGCGGGGACGCTAAACGGATTTACGTCTACTAAATTTAGGATGCGGAATGGAAAAAGACGCTGCAATCAACAAAGGGCTGTTTTACGCGATCCTGGCGGCGATGATCGTTCTCGGGGCGGCCAGTTTTCTCTACCTGATCAACGGTCAGCACCCGGAAAAGGCGTGGCAAGCCTACCACATCAATTTTCTCCTGTGGTCGGCCATCGCCCAGGGCGGGCTGCTGTTTTCCATTGTAATGCATCTGTGCAAAGCGCGATGGAGCGGGCCGCTGGCGGGCCTTTCCGAGGCGTTCGCGGGGTTTTTCCCCGTCTCCTTCGTCCTGTTTCTGGTTCTTTTTCTGGGACGGGAACATCTTTTCCCCTGGCTCCACCTCGACCTTCACGGCAAGGAGGTCTGGCTCAACATGCCCTTTCTCTTCACCCGGGATTTTGTGGGGCTTTTGGCGTTGTATGGCCTGGGGTTCGGGTATCTGTTCAATTCTTTGAAATTGAAGCGGGTTGGGGTTGGGGTTGGGGTTGGGTGGACACGGACGGGCATGGACGGGCACGGACCGGCACGGACCGGGGCGGATGAGGCGGCCATTCGGTCTAAAATGACGCTGTACGCGGTGCTGTACAGTCTCGCCTACGCCCTGGTCCTGTCGCTGATCGGGTTCGATCTGGTGATGAGCATGGATCCTCACTGGATCTCCACCCTCTTCGGCGCCTATGCGTTTGTCAAGGCGTTTTATATCGGGTTGGGGGCGTTGCTGATCCTGGCCGCCGTGGTCGCTTTGGTCCAGGGGGAGACGTCGCCGCTGCGGCCAGCTCATTTTCATGATCTCGGCAAGCTCTTTTTCGGATTCTGCCTCGTGTGGGCTGATTTCTTTTACGCTCAGTTCGTGGTCATCTGGTACGGCAATCTGCCCGAGGAAACCCATTACGTCATCCAGCGGACCATGGCCCCGCCCTGGAACGGCCTCGCCTGGTTCGTCTTCATCCTCTGCTTCATCGCACCGTTTTTCATTTTGCTCAACAAACGGGTCAAGACCAAACCCGTATTCATGCTGATCCTCGCTTCGGCCATCATCGTCGGCATCTGGCTGGAACACCTGCTGCTCCTGGGGCCGGCGTGGGACGCAGACGCCGTCCGGCTACCCCTGGGGCTGTGGGACGCCCTGATCTCCCTCGGTTTTCTGGGGCTGATGGCCGCTTCCGTGGCCGCCTTTCTGAAACTCTTCCCTGAGCTGGTCCCCACGGCGCCGGCGGAGGTGAACTGATGGACCCGACCACCCGACTGAAAAACACGGCCACGGCCGTCGCCAATAACAGGGGGCCGATTTTCTTTACCCTGCTCACGATTTTCCTGACGCTGCTCTTCCTCTACCTGTTCTATGCGTCGCCGGCGGCGTCGGTGGGGCCGGCTCAGCCCATCCCTTTCAGCCACCGGGTCCACGCCGGGGCCAAGGCCATCGCCTGCGAGTTCTGCCACCCCTATGCGGGACGATCCAATTTTCCTGGCATGCCGCCGGTGGAAAAATGCCTCTACTGTCACAACCACATCATCGCCAACCATCCGGAAATCAAAAAAGAACACAACTATTTCGATACCAACACCCCCACGCCCTGGGTGAAGGTCAACTACGTTCCGGAACATGTCTTTTTCAAACACATCCGCCACATCAAAAAGGACATCCAGTGCGCGGAATGCCACGGCGCGGTGGAGACCATGGACCGCCTCCCGCGGAACAACTTCCTCATGGGATTTTGCGTCGACTGTCATCGTCAGAAGAAGGCCAACCTGGGCTGCTGGCTGGGCTGCCACAACTAGCGCATCTAAGGAGAACCGATCTTGCCGTCACAAGCGTCTTCGCCAACATACGCCACCGCCAAAGGATTCTGCATCACCTCGGCTTTCTGGATGATGGTCGCCACCTTCATGGGGTTGCTGGGCGCCACCGAACTCATCGCGCCCGACCTCCTGGAGAACGTGGGATGGCTGGTTTTCGGCCGGGTCCGGCCCATACACATCAACCTGGTGCTGTTCGGCTTCGTCACCCCTGGTCTGCTGGGCGCCGCCTTCTACTACCTGCCCCGGCTCCTCCGGACCGATCTTTACAGCGAGAAACTCGGGGTGATCACGGTATTGATCTGGAACCTCTCCCTGGTCTCCACCGTGGTGAGCCTGTCGGCCGGGTATTCCCAGGGGCGGGAATACGCGGAGATGATCTGGCCGGTGGACATGCTGGTGGTGGTCATGTTCCTCCTGGTGCTGTATAACCTGATAATGACGGTGCGGCAGCGGCGGGAACCGGTCCTCTATGTTTCGGTCTGGTACGCCTGCGCGGCCATCGTGCTCACCTCCGCCACCTACTGCCTGGGCAACGTCATCTGGCGGCCGAACACGGGGGCCCTGGTGGGGATTCCGGACGCCATACTGCTCTGGTTTTACGGTCACAACATCTTCGGGCTGCTTCTGACGCCCCTGGCCCTGGGCGTGACCTATTACGTCATCCCCAAGGCCTGCAAGGCCCCCATTTACAGCCACACCCTGTCCCTCATAGGGTTCTGGTCCCTGCTGGTGGTCTACACCCATATCGGCACCCACCATCTCCTCCAGGCGCCTGTGCCCACCTGGCTGAAGGTCATCTCCATCGTGGACAGCGTCGGGATGGTCATCCCGGTAATGGTGGTGCTCATCAACATCTGGTATACCGCCAAAGGCCGACTGGGCGAGATCCACGCGGACGTGGGCGCCAAATTCGTGTTTACCGGCACCATCATGTATTTCTTCGTCTCCATCCAGGGCTCCATGATGGCCCTGCCCCAGGTGCAGCGGGTGACCCACTTCAACAACTGGGTGGTGGGCCACGCCCATGTCGGCGTGCTGGGATTTTCGGGGATGATCGCCCTGGGCGGGCTCTATTACGTGCTGCCCAAGCTCGCGGGCAAGCCCCTTTTCAGTAAATTTCTGGCCGACTTCCAGTACTGGATGGTGCTCATCGGGGTCTCCGGCTTCACCATCGTCCTGACCATCGCCGGATTGATCCAGGGCAACGCATGGCTCAACGGCGAGACGGTCTACCGGGTCCTGCCGGAAGTTCATCTCTACTATGTTCTGCGGGCCTCCCTCGGATTGATGATCTTCACCTCCGCCCTGCTTGGATTTTACAACATTATCAGAACGCTCTATTTCAATACCGGGGAGTTCTCCTCATGAAGATGACGCCTTTAGCGATCCTCGTCGGCAGCCTCGTGCTCCTTATGACCATTGTATTCGTGGTGGTGATCATGCCCTGGTTCACCACCCGCGACGAAGCCCCGTCGGACATCTTCCGCGCCCGAACGGCCGCGGAGGAAGCCGGGCGGGCCACCTACATCGCCAACGGCTGCGTCTACTGCCACAGCCAGTCGATCCGGACCATCGACTGGGGCATCGGCGCCGAACGCATCGCCCAGGCCGGAGACTACATCGCCGACCGCCCCATCCTGCTGGGCTCCCAGCGGACCGGTCCGGATTTGTCCCAGGAGGGCGGCGAGCATCCCGACGACTGGCACATGGCCCATTTCGTCAATCCGCGATATGCCCGACCGCTTTCCATCATGCCGGCCTTCGCCTTTCTGGGGAAAGACGACATCAACACCCTGACGGCCTACGTCCAGAGCCTCGGCCTCAAGGACGCCGACAACCGCTTGAAACGTCAGACCTTCTGGAAAGAAGAGTCCATCCTGGCCTACGAGGCCGGACCGGTGGAGAATGTCGACTGGCTTCACCACCAGGTGCCGGAGGGATGGCGCAACATCCCCAACCCCTATCCGACCAGCGAGGCGGGCCTGGCCAGGGGGCACAAAATCTACCAGGATTTCTGCCTCGGCTGCCACGGCCCCATCGGCGACGGCATGGGCCCGGCACAACCGTATATCTACCCGCCGCCGCTGAATTTCACGACCCTGAAGGGACGCGGCGTGTCCGGCGGCATCCTTTACTATCAAATCATGAACGGCATCACCGGCACGGCCATGCCCTATTTCAAAAAGGATCTGGAATCGGAAAAGATCTGGGAGGTGGGCAACTACGTGGCGGTTTATTTCATCAACGAAACCGATGCGGATGCCGAGCCCAAGGGCATCGATGCGGCGTATGAGCCGTGATGGATGGAATCGGCGTCTTAAAAAGCATCCATGAAGCCGTTCAAAACAGAAACTATGCGTTACGGCCCCACGCAGTCAGTCATATGCTGGCGGAAGGATTTAATGAGAAAGACATCATTGAAGCGATTCTGAATGGCAGAATCATTGAACATTACCTCGACGAGGATCGATGCTTGATTGCGGGCGCTTTTCAGCTATCGTTAAAAACGAAGGAAGCGCTTCATATCGTTGTCGACTATTGGTCAGAACACGAATCGATTGAATGGATCGATATTGTAACAGCATATATACCTCGCCGTCCTTTCTGGGAGACGCCGTATAAAAGATGCAAAAGGGAAAAATGAGAGATAACGCTACCTGCAAAGCATGCAGACGGGGTAAATTAAATAAATGCGAAACAAGCCAGCGGTTTGAGCGCGAAGGACTTGAGGTCAAAATCGACGGCATTCCGGCATTGATGTGTGATCATTGTGGTCAGATCTATTACCCTCCTGGCGTAAGCGATAAAATTTCTAACGCCGCCGATCACTTGTTTCTTTTATCTGAATTCAAACATGCTGGAAACTACGCCGCCGCTGTCTGAAAGCGGTTAGACGTGCATCATATGGAACAATCGGAAAAATGCCCTGGTCGCCCGACAAATATACCCAAGCCCTCCATTTCGCCGCCCGCGCCCATCACGGCCAGACCGTGCCGGGGAGCGATATGCCCTACCTGGCCCATGTGTGCAATGTGGCCATGGAGGTGATGACGGCGATTGCGTCGGCGGACGACGGCGTCGCGCATCCCGATCTCGCTGTCCAGTGTGGGTTGCTCCATGACGTCATCGAGGATACCGATATGACCTATGAGCAGGTCGAAGCGGCTTTCGGCGACGCGGTGGCCCGGGGGGTGGCGGCCCTCAGCAAGGATGACCGGTTGGAAAACAAATCGGAAAAAATGTCCGACAGCCTCCGACGAATCAAAGATCAACCCAGAGAGATCTGGATGGTCAAGCTCGCGGACCGGATCACCAACCTGCAACCGCCGCCCCACTACTGGGAAAC
>JAABTM010000550.1 GCA_011389855.1 Desulfobacteraceae bacterium | reverse complement strand
CGTAGATCAGGCTCATGGTCTCAACCGGCGTCGCGTCGGCCGTGACGCCCATCTCCCGCATCCAGCCCCGGAACCGCAGGGCCCCGAAGTTGGAGGTGAACAGCACGTACTGGCCGTCCTCGAAATAAGGGACCGCCGCTTTGGCGATGGGCTCGTGGGCGAAGGCCGATCCGCCGATGATCACGATATCCACGCCCCGGATCGCTTCGGCGAAATCCGTGGTGATCAGGGCGAGTTTTGCAAAACCGTTGGAGGCGTCGCCGGAGATTTGGATGCCGCCTTTTTCCCGGATGGCGTCGAGGTTTTCCGCAAAGGCGGGAACTTCGGCCAGATGGACCGGAAAGCCTTTCAGGGTGATGTCGGCGGCAAAGGCCTGGCCGGAATTGCCGGTGCCGAGGATCGCGAATCGGGGGCGCTGGCCGCTCATGGCGCGTTTCCTTCTTTTCCGTTTGGCAACCGAAGGGATGCCGCGGTGTAGTGGTTGAGTTTGTCTTCGTCGAGTTGAACGCCCAGGCCGGGTCCCGTGGGAACCGCGACCGTGGCGCCGTCGATGAAATCGCCGAAATCCGAGATGTCGTCGGCCATCCGCAGCACCGACATGTAGGCGTGGCCGCAATCCAGCAGGTTCGTGAGCGTGCAGCCCAACTGGAGGGAGGCGGCCTGGGTAACGCCGAATTCGAGCATGGAGTTCATGAGGCACCGGAGCCCGAAGGCCTCGGCCGCGTGGGCGATCTTCAGGGTCGCGCTCAGGCCGCCGTTCTTGGAGACCTTGAGGCTGAAGGCATCGACAGCCCGGTGCTCGATGAGCCGGGCCGCGTCTTCCAAACCGACCAGGCTCTCGTCGGCGCTGACGGGGCAGACGGCGCGTCCACGAATCCGCGCCAGTCCGTGCAAGTCCACCCGGTCCACCGGCTGCTCCAGAAGGTGCGGCGGGAACCCCCGAACCCCGTCCATGAAGGCCAGCGCCTGGGGAACATCCCAGCCCTGGTTGGCGTCCACGATGAACCGAACCTTGTCGCCGAACCGGTCCTGGGCCGCTTCCAGCCGCCGGATCTCGTCGCGGATGGGCAGCACCCCCATCTTGATCATGACGGTGTCGCAGCCCCGATCGACCCATTTTCCGATGGCTTCGGCGTCTTCTTCGGGCGTGCCGCTGCCGATGGCGCCCATGATGGGCAGGCGGGACTGGGCCATGCCCCCCAGCAGATCGTAAACGGGCGCGTTTCGGACCTTGCCCAGGATGTCGAACAGGGCCATGTTGACCGCGCCCCGGGCCGTGGGGTGGCCCAGCACGGCTTGGTCCAGGAAGCCTTCGATCATGTTGATCCGCGTCGGGTCCATGCCCAGGATGATGGGCGCGACGGCGTCCCGCATCACGGTCATGACCGTCCCCGGGGTTTCCTCGGTGAAGGGGTTCAGGGGGTCGGCCTCACCGACGCCGGTGACGCCGTCGTCCGTATGAACCTTGACGATCACCGCGTGGGCGTCGGTCAGCGTGCCGTATTTCTTCGACAGCTTGTAGGGCGAGGCAAAGGGGATTTGGATGTGGTGGAGATCGATGCCGGTGATCTTCATGAACTCAACTCTTTCCCATTTTGACCCGGGGGTCGAGATAGCAGTAGGAGATGTCCGCCAGCAGATTGAGCACGATTACGATGGCGGCCAGCACCAGGAACGTGGCCTGGGCCACCGGGTAGTCGTGGGACGAGGCGGCCTCCACCATGAGCTGCCCCATGCCGGGCCAGGAGAAGACCTGCTCCACGATCACCTGCCCGCCGATGGCGAACCCCACCAGGATCGATGAGACGGTCACCACCGAGAGCAGGGCGTTCCGGGCCGCGTGCTTGATCATCACCCGCATGGGCGACAATCCTTTGGCCTTAGCCAGTTCGATGAAGTCGCTGCCCATGACTTCCAGCATGGAGTCCCGCATGATCAGCATGGGCGTGGCCAGGTAATAGAGGGCCACGGCGATGGTGGGCAAAACCATGTGGTGGATGAAGTCCCAGGAAAAAAACAGGCCGATGCCCGAGGTGAGGGCCACCCCCGGGGTTCTCATGCCGCCGGTGGGAAACAGATCCATCCGGTAGCTGAGCACCATGAGCAGCAGCAGCCCGGTGATGAAGGGCGGCGCCGACTGGAACACCAAGCTCACCACCGACGACCAG
>JAABTM010000549.1 GCA_011389855.1 Desulfobacteraceae bacterium | reverse complement strand
CCAAGGGACAGAGGGCGTCATGAGAACCGAAACCGCGCATTTTGAACATCTTTTTCTGTTCTTCGTTCTCGCCGGGTTGTGCGTCGTCAGTTTTTTTCACTACCTGTTGTTTCATACCCTGGCGGAACTCTTCAGCATCGCGGTGGCCTGGTGTGTTTTCATGATCGCCTGGAACACCCGGGGAATCGCGCGAAACACCTGTTTGCTTATCCTCGGCGTCGCCTATTTATGGACCGGCGGGCTGGATTTGATCCACACCCTGGCCTACAAGGGGATGGCCATTTTTTCCGCGTATGACGCCGATTTATCGATCCAGCTCTGGATCGTCGCCCGGTACCAGGAAAGCCTGTCTCTGGTCGCGGCCCTGCTCATGGCGGACCGGAGGATCCATCCCGGCAAATGGTTTCTGTTTTACGGCGGCGTCTTCATCCTGGCGACGGCGGCGGTTTTCGGCGGTTTGTTCCCGGCCTGCTATGTGGAGGGAAAAGGGCTGACGCCGTTTAAAATTGTCAGCGAATACATCATTTGCATGATTCTTGTGGCCGCCGGCTGTGTGTTGTGGAAACAGCGGCGGCTTTTCGCCCCCTATGCGTTCCGATTGCTCGCGGCCTCCATCGCCCTGACCATCGGCGCCGAACTGGCCTTTACCTTTTATGTGTCCGTTTTCGGACTTTCCAACCTGATCGGCCATTTTTTCAAACTGGGCTCCTTTTATCTCATTTATCTGGCCCTGGTGGAAAGCGGGCTGCGCAATCCCTTTTCGATGATGTTCCAGGATCTGAAACTGTATGAAACCATGGTGACCAGCGTTTCAGATCCCATCTCTTTTGTCGACAGGAATTATGTCTATCGGATGGTGAACAAGACGTATGAGAGCAAGGTCAACCGAAAACGGGAAGACATCATCGGATCGACCGTGGCGGACCTGCTGGGCCGCGAAACCTTTCAGAAGATTGTAAAGCCCCGTCTGGACCGGTGTTTTGGCGGCGAAACCATCCGGTACCAGGCCTGGATTGAACTTCCGGGCGGAAAGCGGCGATTCCAGGATGTGGGGTGTTTTCCCGTTGCCGGCGAAAACGGCGCGGTCGAGGGGGCGGTGGTCAATGTCCGGGACAATACCGAATCCAAGCGGGCGGAAGCGAAGCTTCAGCAATATGCCGAACATCTGGAGGACATGGTGGCGGAGCGCACCCGGAATCTGGAAAAAGCCCAGGCGGAGCTGATCGCAAAGGAGCGGTTGGCCGTGCTGGGTCATTTCGCCGGATCCGTTTCCCATGAATTGAGAAACCCCATGGCCGCCATCGACGCCTCCGTTTTTTTTCTCGACATGAAATTCGGCGGCGGGAATGACAAAATCAGGGAGCATATCGGTCGCATCCGGGCCAATGTGGCCCAATCCACCGCCATCATCGAAAGCCTGCTCCATCTTTCGCGCATGGAAAAGCCCAGGGCAAGCCCCACCGCCCTGGCCGATTTGATCGGCGATGTGCTTTCCACCGCCAACCTGCCCGATTCCGTCGAAACGGCGCTGGCCTTGCCCGACCAGCCGGTGATGGTCCATATCGAGTCCGAACAAATGCGCATGGCGCTGAAAAACATCGTCCAAAACGCCGTTCAGGCCATGGAAGGTTCGGGGACCCTTGCGATATCGGCCGACGTCCCGGCATCCGGAGAGGCGACGATCGCCATAACCGACACCGGTCCGGGCATTCCGCCGGAACAGATGGAAAAGGTTTTCGAGCCGCTGTTTTCCACCAAAACCCACGGCATCGGTTTCGGGTTGTCCATCACGAAGATGATCGTGGAAAATCACGGGGGGACGATTCAAGCCGAAGCGCCCGCGGATGGCGGGGCCCGCTTTGTGATCACGCTTCCCCAAAATAGACCTCCGAGGTTTTGAAAACCTCGGAGGTCTCGCGGGGAGCCGGCGGGTGAATGGCGTAGTTCAAAAAACAAGGAGGCGTCATCGATGAAAAAGCGAATTTTATACGCAAACGCGAATTACGAGGAAATCGTGTCGGAAAACGGCTATTTTGTAGATAAAACCCACTACATCGAAAAGCTGGAAAAAATTGGAAATCCGGTGTTTCTCCGACCCCGGCGCTTCGGCAAATCCTTATGGTGCCGCATCCTGGAATGTTATTACAACATCAACCAGAAAGATGATTTCGA
>JAABTM010000255.1 GCA_011389855.1 Desulfobacteraceae bacterium | reverse complement strand
CCACGCTCAGGGTGTAGAAGATGCCGCCGTAAAGGGCGGTCTTGAAGGACAAAAGGGTGGGAATAATGTGGTCGTTGGGGACGGCCAGATAGCCGGCGTCCCTGATCGCCGTCATGGTCCGGTGGAGGTCCAGGTTGGAGAGATAGACGTGGAGGGCTGCTACCGCCTCCGCCGTCGGCAGGCCGACGAGGACGGAAACGACGATCCACCAGGGAAAAGGCCGCCGCCGCGCGTGGAGGGGCGGAGGGGGTTCTGGCGGCGGCGGCATCGGGTTTCAGGCGTCCGGAACGGGCGGGACGTCAGACGTCTGAACGGGTTTCAAGGGGATAAAAGGTCCGATAGACGCTGACCAGCGCGTAGAGCAGGATGTAGCCGATGGAGATGAACCGGAGAAGGCCGTTGGTTCTGGGGTAGATCCAGAGCAGGCAGGCGGTGCCGCCGCCCCAGAGCAGGGTGGCCGCGAGCATGGCCCGGCGGAGTTTGGGATTCCGGGTCAGGTACTCGAGCCGGGACGGATAGACGTATTTAATGGGTACGAACACCAGGACCGAAAGAAAGACGATGATGAAGACGTTGGTCCAGGGCGCGGTCTCCCAAAGATAGAGATAGAGGACGGCGATGTTCCAGTAGCTGGGAAACCCTTTGAAAAAGTGGTCCTCGGTCTTGGCGTCGATCTGGGTGAACTGGTAGGCCGAGACCATGGTCACCAGGATGGCGCCGGCGTAATTGAGGCCGATGGGCAAAAGCTGGGTGGCGATCATGAAAAAGGCCGGCACCATGACGTAGTTGAAATAGTCGATGAGGTTGTCCAGCAAGGCGCCGTCTATCTGGGGGGCGGCGGCTTTGATCCGGACCCGCCGCGCCAGGGAGCCGTCGGCGGCGTCCACGACAATGGCCAGGCCCATGAGCCACAGGGCCCACCTGAACTCGTTTCGGCTGATGGCGTCCAGCGCCAGCAGACCCAGGACGGCTCCCGTGGCGGTGAACACATGGACCAACCACGCGGCCAGCCGCTGGGTCGGGTTGATGGGTGGGCTTTTTTCGTCTGTCGTCATGTCCGATTCCGTATGCATCTCCCTCTCTCTTTAAACCGTAGGCTTATATCACAGCGGGCGGCCGTTGGCAAACCCGGGAAGCGGAAAAATCGTCGGTTCCGTCAAATTTCCCTCAACCGCCGGTTGTCCGGCAGGTCGGCGATGGCCTCTTCAAACCGCTTTAGGGCCGCGGACAACTCCTCCATCTCCTCGGATTTTTCCACCGGGAGGGTGTCCGTGCCGTGGTGTTCCAGGGTGTCGACGATGTATTTAATGGTAAAATCCCGGATGTCCCGGGCCGGTTGGTATGCGGGTTCGTTGTTTTTATGCGTTTGAGTTTTGGAAAGGATATTGGCATCGACGAATTGCTGGAGAATCGGTTGGACCATGCGAAGGTGGACGCCCATCTTGTCGGCGATCTCCTCGGCGGTCATGGGGGGGCGGCCTTCGGAGAAATTGCGGGTCAGCAAATGGATGGTGCGCAGCGAGACGAGCTTTTTGAGGGAGAAACTGGGGGCGGGGGCGGAGGGCGGCAGTCCGTAGGTGTCCACGTGCTGATGAGCGGAGGAGATTTCAGCGCCCAGCAGCATGATGAGCCAGCTGGCCTGAACCCAGATGAGAAACAGCGGCAATGCGGCGAAACTGCCGTAAATGGCGTTGTAGCCGGCGACTCCGATCTGGAAGTGGATGTAGGCCCATTGGGCGAGCCGGTAAGTGGAGCCGGCGATGATCCCGCCGATCAGGGCGGAAGAAAAATTGACGCCGGTATTGGGCATGATTAGGTAGGTCAGGGTGAACAGCGCCCAGATCAGGGCGTAGGAAAGCAGCTTGAGAAGGGTGTAGATCACGGGGCTGATTATCCCCAGCAGCGCTACTTCTTCGGTGATGGTGGCGACCTGCATCGATATGAAGACGGTCAGGCTGCTGGAGACGATGACCAGAATGGGGCTGATGAACATGATGGCCAGATAATCGCTCAGTTTCCGCTGGAAGGGGCGGGCATCCTTTACCTCCCATATGTCGTTCATGGAGTTTTCGATGTGATTGAGCACTTTGATGGCGGTCCAGATGAGGATGGCCATGCCGATGCCGGCGATGGCCCCGCCCCGGGTCTGCTCCAGAAGGGTGCGGGCCATCTCGGTGATCAGGTCGAGCACTTCTTCCTGGCCGGGCAGATTGGCATAGAGCTGGCGTTCGAGCACTTTTTCGAACCCGAATCCCTTGGCCACGCCGAAGGCCATGGCCAGGAGGGGGACGATGGAGAGCACGGTATAGAAGGTGAGGGCCGACGCCCGCAGGCCGCCCATGTGTTTCGGAAATCCCTGGACCACCAGCGAGATGATCCTGAGAATGCGCACCAGAGCGAACTGGAGAGTGGTCGAATCCTTTTCCCGAACCTGCCATAGATCGGTTCGGATAAAGGCGACGGTGCGTTTGAGGGGGTCTTTTATCCGTTTCATGGGGTCTCCGGTGGTGGTAAAAACTCCTTTTTCAATATGATTCCGTTTGATAAGGTGATATGTAAGCAAAAGTCAAGAACGGATATTCAAATCGGGGAGGCTGCATGAAGATGAATGCCGGGAAGCGGCAACGGAGTGCAGCCCGGGGTTTCAACCCAGACTGAAATGGTGGAAAGGGCGAAGGCGATTGAGAAGAACCTGGATAATCTTTGAGTCTATGATGCCGATTCGATACGCCAGAGGGCGTCATGTTTAACGGCGCCGCGGAGTTCAAAACCGAACCATTGGAGGACATGGTGGCCGTCGGCGCCGTGGGGCCCCGCCGGGTCCGGTTGTGGATGCGGTCCCGAACCCCCGGAAGGGTCGTCGTTCGTTGGCGGCCGGAGGACGGGGAAGGGGAAGGCGGCCGGACCGGTTTCGAGATTCCGGCGGACAACGCGCGGGACAATACCGCCGGCGTCGAGCTTCCGGGCCCGGAGGGCGGACTGACCCCGGCCCGGGGGTACCGGTTCAAGGTGGTTCATGGGGATGAAGAGCGGCTCATAGGGGAGGGGCGGTTCGAAACCGCGCCGGAGCGGTCTGAAGACTTTCCGGAGATGTTTTCCATCGGGCTCATGAGCTGCAATCAGCCCTTTACCCCCAAGGGGGCGTTCAACGACAAAGACGGCCGGATGTTGCGGGCCATGCGGCGGTGCTTGCGGTCCCACAACGCCAAGTACGTTCTGATGGTGGGAGACCAGATGTATTCGGACTACCCGCCGTCCCTCTCCCTGTTCAACCCGGATTATTTAAAGACGGTGGCGCCGGGCGGCCGGCGGGATCTGAGAGATTGCACGCCGGCGGAGGTCCGCCGACTGTTCCATCGCCATTACCGATACTTTTGGAACCATCCGGAATGGCGGGCCCTCCAGGAGGAGTTTCCCAGCTATCCGATCCTGGACGACCACGACATCGTGGACAACTGGGGCTCTGTCGCCGAACATCAGGAGCCCCGGTGGCGGTCGGTGGGGGAGGGGGCCAGAAGGGCCTACGAGGATTACCAGCACGAGCGGGTCGCCGCGTCGGGTGTTCGCCTGCCCGATTCGTTCCATTACCGGTTCGATTACGCCGACACCGCCACTTTTGTCATGGATCTCCGGTCGGAGCGGCGCGCCGGGGAAAACGGTCGATTGTTCTCCAGCCGGCAGATGGCCGATCTGCGGGCGTTTCTGGAGGACAGCGGCGGGAAATCGGTTCTGTTCATCGTGTTGAGCGTACCGGCCATCCATCTGCCGCGAACCCTGGCCCGCATGGCGGCGCGGCTGCCCAAGTCTCCGGAGGATTTCTCCGACCGGTGGTCGTCCGGCGCCCATCTGAGGGACCGGGACCGGTTTCTCAAGACCCTCCAGGCCCACCAGGCCCGACATCCATCCCAGCTCCTGGTCCTCATGAGCGGCGACATCCACATCGCCTGCGTCCATTCCATCCGGTGGAGCGGCGGTGGGCCGTGCTTTTACCAGATGATCTCCAGCGGCATCACCCATGCGCCGGGGCTGCTGATGCAGCAGGCATCCAAGATGCTGATCCGTATGAACCATCGCATCGGCACCGTGGACGGCGAGGCGGCCGCCCAAATCCGCCTCCTCCGGGGGACCGGCATCCATCGGGCCAATCCTTATTCGGGGCTCAACATGGGACTGGTGGAAGTTCACCGGGAGCGGGAGACCGGGGAGACGAAACTCCGGTTTTTCCTCTACGGCCATAACCGCGATCACCCGCTGTGCGCCTATCGATCCGGATTTTTGGACTGCAACGGGGCATAGACCGCCGCATGGCCGTGCCGGAATGGCGCCGACATCCATACACAATAAAGGAGGAACAATGACACATAAGATCAATCGTCGGGATTTTTTGAAATATCATGTGACGGGCGCGATCTGCCTGACATCGGGGCTGATGGCCCCGGATCTGCTGTTTGCGGAGACGCCGCCGGATATCGCCGTGGCCAAGGGTGCGCCGGGGGCCGCCGCCCGGGCGGCGGTCAAGGCGTTGGGCGGCATGTCCCGGTTCGTCACAAAGGGGCAGCGGGTGGTGATCAAGCCCAACATGAGCTTTCCGACGCCGCCGGAGCGGGCCTCCAACACCCATCCGGAGGTGGTCCGGGAACTGGCGGCCATGTGCAAGGAGGCCGGGGCCGGACGGGTGCTGGTCCTGGACAATCCCCTGGGGCCGGCGGAGTTGTGCATGGAGTCGTCGGGCATCGCCGAGGCCTGCGAGGTAATCGACCGGCGGATGGTCCACATGGTCTCGGATCCGTCCCAGTACAGCGAGAAGGCGATCCCCGGCGGCAAAAGCCTTACCGAGACCGACATCATGAAAGAGGTGCTCGGCGCCGACGTGCTCATCGCGGCGCCGGTGGCCAAATCCCATTCCGGGGCCGGGGTCAGCCTTTCCATGAAGGGGATGATGGGGCTCGTTTACAACCGGATGATCTTTCATCGGCGCGATCTTCACACGTCCATCGTCGATCTTTCCACGGTTCTCAAAGCGGATCTGACGGTGGTGGACGCCACCCGGGTCCTTTCCACGGGCGGCCCCGGCGGGCCGGGCAAGGTGCTGACCCCCGATACGGTCATCGCCTCGGCCGACATGGTGGCGGCGGACGCCTATACGATCTCCGCCTTTGAATGGTACGGCAAATCCTACCGGCCGGATCAGGTCCGCCACATCCGGGAGGCCCATGCCCGGGGTCTGGGCCGCATGGACATCGAAAACCTCCGGGTAGAGTCGATCACCGCCTGATGCCCTTTCGACGAGCGGCCCAACTCATCTGTCTGGGCCTGTTTCTCATTGCGTTGGCCGGGGCCGCCGCCGGGCTGTTGGCGTCGCCGGATCTCTTTTTGAGGCTCGACCCCGTCTTGGTCGGCGCTACGGCGCTGGCGGGGCGGGCGCTCGTTTGGGCCTTCCTGCCGGCGGCCATCGTCCTCGGTTCGGCCCTGTTGATGGGGCGTGCTTTCTGCGGCCACATCTGCCCCATGGGGACCACCATCGACGGCGGAGACCGGGTGGTCGGCCATGCCCGAAAATCGCCAGGGTCCGGCGGCGGACTTCGACCGATCAAGTACTATGTGCTCGCGGCGATCCTGGGGGCGGCCCTGGCGGGCGTCTCCCTGGTGTTTCTGGCGGCGCCCCTCTCCCTGATCACCCGGTTTTACGGGCTTCTGGTCTATCCGGTGGTGGAACGGCTAGCCGACGGCGGCCTGGCGGCGATCCGGCCGGCGGCCGAAGCGCTGGATCTCCGGTCCCTGATGTTCGCCCAAATCGACCCGCCCCGGTTCGCGACCCAGTTGTTTCCGCTGACGTTTTTCGGCGCGGTCTTCGCTTTAGCCAAAGTCTCGCCGAGGTTCTGGTGCCGGTACCTGTGCCCCGCCGGCGCCCTGCTGGGCGCGGCGTCCGGAAAGCCGCCCATCCGGCGCCGGGTCACGGACGACTGCATCGACTGCGGCAAATGCGCCCGGCGCTGTCCCATGGGCGCCATCCCCGGCGACGCCCCCCAAACGACCCGGCGCCGCGAATGCATCGCCTGCGGAACCTGCGCCACGGTCTGCCCCGTGAATGCAGTGGCGTTTCAGTCCACCCAGTCCACTGGGTCCACATTGTCCACCCCGTCCACCCCGCCCCCCCCGGTTTCCCTCGAACGCCGGCGCATCCTCATGGCCGGGCTGGCCGGCGCCGGCGCGGCGACGGTCGGCCTGACCAATCTCTACGGCCCCTATCCCGATGCCGGCGAAGGCCAGGTCCAGGCCGTCGGACTGTTGCGGCCGCCGTCCGCCCTGCCGGAAAAAGAATTCCTTGCCCGGTGCGTCCGCTGCGGGGAGTGCATGGCCGCCTGCCCCACCAACACCCTCCAGCCCATCGGCCTCAAAGCCGGATGGATGGCCCTGTTCAGCCCGGCCATTACCCCCCGGCGCGGCTATTGCGATCCCCGGTGCCACCGGTGCGCCGACAGCTGCCCCACCGGCGCCATTCGTCCTGTTTCCGACAACGAGCGCATCTGGGCCAAGACGGGCACGGCCATCATCCACCGCCAAAAATGCCTGGCCTGGGAGCACAAGAAAAGCTGCATGGTCTGCGACGAGGTCTGCCCCTTCGACGCCATCGATTTTCGGCGGGAACCGGGCAACCCCTATGCCGTTCCCCATGTCCAGGAGGACCGGTGCGCCGGCTGCGGATATTGCGAGCACTTCTGCCCGGTGTACCACGAGGCCGCCATCGTGGTGACGGCCATGGGCGTGCCGCGGTTGTCGGAGGGATCCTTTAAACGGGAGGCGACGGGCCGGGGGCTCCGGCTGACGTTGAAATCCAAAGCGGAGGCGGCGACGGGCTACCCCGACCCGGCGGCGCCGTCTTCGGGCGGCGCGCCGGGTTTCGATTCAGGCTTTGACGGCTCTTAGCATTGCTTAAAAAATGTCCTGTAGGGACATCTTTCCGCGCCGGGGCCGAATCGAGGCTATGGATTCGCGACGGATGGGGGTATAACATCCGCTATTGGGGGGAGTGGACAGGTTGGCGTCCCCCGAATTTCTCCTCATAGACGGAGACCAGGAAAATGGCCGCGAAAGGCTGGGTGAACAGGGCGGTGATGAAGAAGGACGAGCCGACGGCGGTCACGGCCCAGACGATGATCAGCACGATGACGTGGTCCACCGGGTTTTCCTGGGTGGTCATGGCCGCGCTGAGCTTGACGGCGTCGACGATTCCCATCTCGCGGTCCACCATGAGCGGGACCATGTAGAGGCAGATAAAGGAAATCCCCAGGCCCAGAATGATGCCCGGCAGCACGAAGAGCATGAATCCGATGGCGCAGAGAATGACCACCACCAGTCCGAAACCCAGAAGGGGGATGAAGAGGTGCATCTGGGAGAAGATGTCGGCCAGCTTGGGCTCCCGGCCCTCCCGGACCATCAGCAGGATGGCGTGGACATATCCGGCAAAGGTCACGGGCGCCAGAATCCCCAGGGTGATGATGCTTACCCCCAGCCAGACCAAGGTGAGAAAGACAAGGGGAAGAATGAATTTGATGGTGAGTTTCC
>JAABTM010000254.1 GCA_011389855.1 Desulfobacteraceae bacterium | reverse complement strand
TCTGCTGTGACCAAGCGGCTCGCCATTCTGGGGTCCACCGGGTCCATCGGCCGCAACGCCCTGGAGATCGTCCGCCGGTTTCCCGACCGGTTTTCCGCGACGGTCCTCACCGCCCGGCGCAACACCGCGCTGCTGGCCGAACAGATCGCCGAATTCCGGCCGGAGCTGGCCGCGGTTTACGACGCCGATGCGGCGGAGGATCTCGAGGGTCGCCTGCCGTCGGGTTCGACGGTCGAGGTGGTCCACGGCGAAGCCGGCTATATCCGGGCCGCCGCCCATGACGGCGTGGAGACCGTCCTGACCGCCGTGGTCGGCGCCGCCGGACTGAAGCCCACCCTGGCCGCCATCGACGCGGGCAAGGACATCGCCCTGGCCAACAAGGAGACCCTGGTAATGGCCGGCGACATCGTCATGGCCCGGGCCGAAGAAAAGGGCGTCCGGATTTTGCCGGTGGACAGCGAACACAGCGCCATCTTCCAGTGCCTGGCCGCCGGGCGGCGGGCGGACATGGATCGGATCCTCCTGACGGCCTCCGGCGGACCGTTCAGGAAAACGCCCAGGGAGCGCTTCGACGCGATCAAGCCGTCCGACGCCCTCAAGCATCCCAACTGGGCCATGGGCGACAAGATCACCATCGACTCGGCCACCCTGATGAACAAGGGGCTGGAGGTCATCGAAGCGGTTCATCTTTTCGGGGCGTCGCCGGATGAGATCACCGTGGTGGTCCATCCCGAAAGCATCGTCCATTCCATGGTCGCGTTTCGGGACGGATCGGTGATCGCCCAGATGGGGGTTCCCGACATGAAAGGGGCCATCGCCTACGCCTTTTCCTGGCCGGAACGGCTGCCGGTTGGGCTGCCCGCCCCCGACTTTTTCGGGCTTGGGAGGCTCTCCTTCGAGCCGCCGGATACGGACCGGTTCCCCTGCCTGGCGCTGGCCTTCCGGGCCTGCCGGGAAGGCGGCGTGATGCCGGCGGTGCTCAACGGCGCCAACGAGATAGCGGTGGCGGCGTTTCTGCGGGAAAAGATCCGTTTCACCGACATCCCGGCGCTCATCGCCCAGGCCATGGCGGCCCATCCCGACGCGGGCGCCCCGGGTTTATCCGACATCCTTTCCGCCGACGACTGGGCTCGGTCCTTTACCCGGGACCGGATCGACAGGGGGGCGTTAAGCCATTAATAACATCAGGAAATTTCTATGAGCGGCAGCATCATCGCATTCGTGGTCGTCCTCGGCGTCCTCATCTTTTTTCACGAACTGGGTCATTTTCTTCTGGCCAAACTCTTCGGGGTCGGGGTGGAAAAGTTCTCCCTGGGATTCGGCCCGCGCATCTTCGGCCGCACCGTCGGCCGGACCGACTACCGCGTGTCGGCCATCCCCCTGGGCGGCTACGTCAAGATGGTGGGGGAAGAGCCCGACGCCGAGATCGACCCCAAGGACATCCCTTATTCCTTCACCCACAAGCATGTGCTGAAACGGATCGCGATCGTCGCCGCCGGGCCCGTGTTCAACATGGTCCTGGCCGTCCTGATCTTCTTTCTTCTCTTTATCGTGTCGGGCCGGTACGTCATGGAACCGGTGATCGGATCGGTCCAGGAGGGGATGCCCGCGGAAGCCGCCGGTCTTCAAAAAGGGGATCGGATCACCGCCGTCAACGGCCGGGAAGTCCAGTCCTGGGAGGCCATGTCCGGGCTGATCAAAAAGAGCGAAGGACAGCCGGTCCGGATCCGCGTCAGCCGGGACGGCAAGACCTTCGAAGCGGAAATCGCGCCCCGGATGACGGACACCCAAAACATCTTCGGAGAGGACGTCCAGCGCCGGGTCATCGGCATCACCGCCGGCGGCGAATACCATTCCGAAGACATGGGCCTTTTCGAATCCCTGGGGCAAAGCGTCGTTCAAACCTACAAAGTCGCCGAACTGACCGTGGTCAGCATCGCCAAACTGATCGGGGGGACGCTCTCCACCGACACCCTGGGCGGGCCCATCATGATCGCCCAGATGGCCGGGGAACAGGCCAAGGAGGGGCTCTCCAATCTGATCTTCCTCATCGCCCTCCTGAGCGTCAACCTGGCCATCCTCAACATCCTGCCCATCCCGGTCCTGGACGGCGGCCACCTGCTCTTTTTCTGCATCGAACTGGTCTCCGGCCGGCCCGTCAACACCCGAATCCGGGAAGTGGCCCAGCAGGCCGGGCTTTTCGTGCTGATGATGCTGATGATCTTTGTCTTTTATAACGATATCGTGCGGATTTTGACAAGCTGACCTACGACAGGAAAACATCATGAGCATCGCTGAAAAAATCCCGCCCACATCGCCGGTTCAAGAAGAAGCGCGTGCCTACGACCCTGCGTCCGAGGCCGGAAAGCGGGTGTCCGAAGCCCTCTACTGGGACGCGTACTATGAATATTCCGACATCAGCTACGAATGGAACGACGGCGTGCTGGAGGAAAAACCGGTGTCCGATTATCTCAGCTTCCTGGTCTATTTGTGGTTCGTTTCCCTGCTGGAACAGTTTCTAACCGTCCATCCCATCGGCAAGATGGTGGGCCTCGAATTCGGATTCCGTCTGGCGCTGCCGGACAAGGTCGCCATCCGCAAGCCCGATTTGGGCGTTCTCTCCTCCAAAAACCCGGTGGACCTAGATCTCTACGACCGGAGCTTCGCCGGAATCTTCGACCTGTGCATCGAAGTCCTGTCCGATTCAGAACGAAGCGAAATCGAACGGGACACGCGCGTAAAATTCATGGAATATCAACAGGCCGGGGTTCGGGAATATTACATTCTTGACCGCAAGGGAACCCACACCGCCTTCTATCGACGAACATTCACGGGACGGTATGCGCCGATCATCCCTGAAAACGAGCCGGAACCGAGCCTGATCCGCTCCGACGTACTGCCCGGATTCCAGTTCAGGATCGACGACCTCTACCGCCGCCCTTCGTTGAAGGAAATGGCCGAGGATCCCGTCTATCGCGGATTCGTGCTTCCGTTTTACGGGGAAACCCGGCAAAGAGCGGATGAAGAATCGGCGCGGGCGGATGCTGAAGCCGCCAGGGCCGATAGACTGGCTGAAAAACTGAAACGACTGGGCTTTCCGGAAGATTAGGGAGCGCCGATCCCAAAACCGATCACGGAAGATGCCGATGCCAACCCGACTCGAAATCACCCTGAGATCCGATCTCCCGGACCCCGAGGGCGAAGGGCTCCGAAAAAAAGCCAAGGCTTATTTCGGCCTCGACCTCGCCGCCGTCCGGGTCGTCCACATCCTCACCATCGACAAAGCGCTGTCGGAAGATCAACTGGAAACGGTCCGGACGGAGATCTTCACCAACCCGGTGACCCGGATATCCGCCTTTTCCCCCCTGTCGGTCCCCTTCGACTGGATGGTCTGGGTGGGCTACCGGCCCGGTGTCCGGGACAACCCCGGCGCCACCGCCATCGAGGCGGCGGAGGATGTGCTGGGGATCAAATTCGCGCCGGGGGAATCCATCTACACCTCCCGGCGGTACTGCATCCAGTCCGACGCGTTGACCCGGGCCGACGCGGACCTCATCGGGGGCGAACTCCTGGCCAACGACATCATCCAGCAGTGGCGGATCTTTTCACGGGAAGACTGGAACCCGAAAGAGGGCATCGGCCTGATCGTCCCCAAGGTGATGCTCAACCACGCGCCGACGGCGACCACGATCCCCATCGACAGCGACGAGACCCTGAAGCGGATCAGCGACGAACGGAACCTGGCCCTCAACCCCAACGACATCCCCATCATCCGGGCCTATTTTCTCGATGAAAAGGTGCGGGCGGACCGGGCCGCCGCGGGCCTGTCCGATCCCACGGACATCGAACTGGAATACATCTCCCAGGCCCGCAGCGACCACTGCAACCACAACACCTTCCAGGGGTTGTTCCGGTACCGCGAATCCCCCGACGGTCCGGTGGAGATCATCGACAACCTCTTCGACGTCTGCATCAAAAACCCCACCCTGAAGTTAAAGGATGAAAAAGACTGGGTGGTCTCGGTGTTGTGGGACAACGCCGGGGCCGGCCGGTTCGACGACGACCATTATTACGTCATTACCGGGGAGACCCACAACTCGCCATCGAACATGGAAGCCTACGGCGGGGCCATCACCGGCATCGTGGGCGTCTACCGGGATCCCCTGGGCACGGGCAAGGGCGCCAAGCTGGTCATGGGATCCTACGGCTATTGCGTGGGACCGCGGGACTACGACGGCGAACCGACCCCGCGCCTCCACCCCCGCCGGCTCCTGGACGGCGTCATCGAGGGGGTCCGGGACGGCGGCAACAAGAGCGGCATCCCGACGCCCTTCGGCCAGATCCTGTTCCACCCCGGCTATCTGGGCAAATGCCTGGTCTACGTCACCGCCCTGGGCATCATGCCCTCCACGGTGGAGGGGAAACCGGCCGAGCTGAAAACCACCGAGCCCGGCGACCTGGTGATCATGTGCGGCGGCCGGATCGGCAAGGACGGCATCCACGGCGTCACCGCCTCCTCCGAGGTGTTTTCCGAACACACCCCCGCCGGCCACGTCCAGATCGGCGACCCGTACACCCAGAAAAAGATGCACGACTTTCTCCTGGAGGCCCGGGACGAAGGGCTCATCCGGTTCATCACCGACAACGGCGGCGGCGGCCTGTCGTCTTCCGTGGGGGAATCGGCCCTTTTTTCCAACGGGTGCCGCATCGAACTGGAAAAGGCCCCCCTCAAATACGAAGGGCTCGACCAGTGGGAGATCTGGATCTCGGAATCCCAGGAGCGGATGACCGCGGCGATCCGGCCCGACGACCTGGACCGGTTCATGGCGCTGTCCCGCAAACACGCCGTGGAGAGCACGGTGATCGGCCAATACACCGATTCCGGCAAACTCCACATCACCTACGGCGGCGACGCCTGCGCCCACGTCGATCTGAGCCTGCTCGCCGCCGGTTTCCCCCAGTGGGAATTCGACGCCGAATGGCGGTCCCCTGAAGACCGCGGGCTGACGGAGCCGGTGCTCGGGCCGCCGAAACATTACGAGGCCCTGCTGGAAGACATGCTGGCCCGGCCCAACATCTGCTCCAGGGAGTGGATCGCCCGCCAGTACGACCATGAAGTCCAGGGAACCAGCGTAATCAAACCGTTGGTGGGCGCGGACCGGGATGTCCATTCCGACGGGGCCGTCATCCGGCCCGTCCTCTCCTCCGAAAGGGGGCTGGCCTTTTCCCAGGCCCTGCTGCCCTTCTATTCGGCCATCGACGCCTACCACATGACGGCCTGCACCATCGACGAGGCCGTGCGACGGCTCATCGCCGTGGGGGGTGATCCGGATCACATCGGCGGCGTGGACAATTTCTGCTGGCCCAACATCCAGCATCATCCCGTCAACAACCCCGACGGCAAGTTCAAGGCGGCTCAACTGGTCCGCTCCTGCCGGGCGTTGAAGGACATCTGCCTGGCCTACGGCATCCCGCTGCTTTCGGGCAAGGACAGCATGTACGTGGACGGCCACCTGCCGGGCCGCTACGGCGAAACCCACAAGGTGTCGGCCCTGGAAACGATCCAGTTTTCCGCCGTCGGCGTGGTGGAAGACGTCAACCGGTGCGTGACCATGGATGCGAAAATGCCCGGCGACCGGGTATATGCCGTAGGCGTCACCCGGAACGAACTGGGCGGGTCCGAATATTACGACCGGTTCGGATACGTCGGGCTGAACGCGCCCCGGGTGAGAGCGGACGACTTCGCGGCCCTTTACCGGGTTCTGGCCGCTTGCATCAAAGAGGGGCTGGTTGATTCAGTCCATGGCGTCTATCGGGGCGGCCTTGGGGTCCATCTGGCCCTGGTCGCCATGGCCGGCAACCTGGGAATGACGGTCGATCTGGGCGCGGTCCCGTCCGAAGGCGTCGACCGGGACGATGTGTTGCTGTTTTCGGAGTCGGCGGGCCGGTTCATCGTGACGGTGAACGCGCAACATCAAACAGATTTTGAACAAATGTTCAAGGGCCTGCCCGTCGCCCGGGTCGGCGAGACGACGGCGGACGGGCGGTTCCGGGTGACCGGCGCCGACGGAAACCGGATCATCGATGCGGAGACCGCCGACCTGAAAGCGGCATGGAAGGCGCCCTTTGCCGGATTGTAAGGGGGGAGCATGAGCATCGCGGAAAAAATGGTCCTGGATCCGCCGGTTCAGGACGAGGAGAAAAATCCAAAAGCGTCAGCGGTGCCGGAGATGCGGTCCGAAGACGGGGAACGCGTATCGGAAGCGCTTTACTGGTCTGAATACTATGAAAATTCCGATTTCCATTACGAATGGAACGACGGCGTTTTAGAGGAAAAGCCTGTGTCCGATTATCTCAGCTTCCTGGTCTATAACTGGTTTTTGTCTCTGCTCAACCATTTTCTGGACTTGCGTCCCATCGGAAAAATCGTCGGCCTCGAATTCGGATTTCGCCTCGCCTTGCCCCATAAAACAACCATTCGCAAGCCTGATCTGGGAATTCTTTCTTTACGGAACCCGGTCGATCTCGACATCTATGACCGGAGTTTTTCCGGCATTTTCGACTTGTGCGTCGAAATCCTGTCCGATTCCAAGAGAAGCGAACTCGAACGGGACACCCGGGTGAAGTTCGCCGAATATGAACAGGCCGGGGTCCGGGAGTATTTTATACTGGACCGCAAAGGAACCCAAACCGCCTTCTACCGCCGGAGTTCTGACGGCGATTACAGACCTGTTCCGCCGGCGGAAGGACCGGAACGGAACCTGATTCGTTCCGATGTGCTGCCCGGATTTCAATTCAGAATCGACGATTTGTATCGCCGTCCTTCCCAGAAGGAGATGGCGGAAGACCCCGTCTATCGGGGATTCGTCCTTCCTTTCTATCAGGAAGAGCGAAAAAGGGCGGAACAGGAGAAAACGAGAGCGGACCGGCTGGCCGCCAAACTGAAGGCACTGGGATTTCCGGAAGACTAACCGAAGGGATCGTTCCATGAAGCAGATTCACGCGCTGGTGCTCACCGGCTATGGCCTCAACTGCGACCACGAAACCGCCCACGCCCTCGAACTGGCCGGCGCCAAAGCGACCCGGGGTCACATCAACGCCCTCATCGACAAGGATCTGACACTGGACCATTTTCAAATCCTGGTATTCGGCGGCGGCTTTAGCTGGGGAGACGACCACGGCGCCGGCGTCATCCAGGCGGTCCGGCTGAAGACGAATCTGGGCGACGAGATCCTCCGGTTCATCGAGCGGGGCCACCTGGTCCTGGGCATCTGCAACGGCTTCCAGACCCTGGTCAACCTGGGCCTCCTGCCGGGATTCGACGGCGATTACACCGCCCGTTCCGTGGCGCTGACCGGCAACGATTGCGGCAATTTCCGGGACGACTGGGTCCGCCTCCGGGTGAACCCCAAATCCCCCTGCGTCTTTACCCGGGGCATCGATGAAATCGAGTTGCCCATCCGCCACGGCGAAGGCAAATTTTTCGCGGAGGACCCCGTCATCGAGCGGCTGATGGCCGATGAACTGGTGGTGATGCGGTACGCATGCCGAAGCGGGGATGCGGCCGACGGCCGATTTC
>JAABTM010000548.1 GCA_011389855.1 Desulfobacteraceae bacterium | reverse complement strand
ACGATGTGGACGATGTGGACAAATACTCCCGGAGACCGGTAACATTACCGGCTTCACCTTATTTAACAAGTGGAGTGCATTTTCTATGATGGGGTGTTGAATTGCACACAGCTGAAAGGAGCGACCCATGAAAATCGGCATCGTCGGCAGCGGCATGGTGGGGTCCACCAGCGCATACGCCATGATCATGAGCGGCATCGGACGTGAAATCGTACTGGTGGACAAAAATACAAAGCGCGTGTCGGCGGAGGTGGCGGATCTGAATCACGCGGTCCCCTTTTCCAATCCGCTCACGGTTCGGGGCGGCGACTATGCCGACCTCAAGGGCGCCAAACTGGTGGTCATCAGCGCTGGCGTTTCCCAGAAACCCGGAGAAAGCCGGCTCGACCTGCTCAAACGAAACGCCGGGGTCTTCCGGGAGATCGTGCCGTCGATCCTCGACCACGCGCCGGAAACAATTCTCGTGGTGGCCACCAATCCGGTGGACATCATGACCCATCTGGCGGCCCGGTACGCGGCCGAACACGACATCCCATCGCACCGGGTCCTGGGTTCCGGCACCACCCTCGACACGGCCCGGTTCCGGTTCCTCCTGGGAGACCGCCTGGGGGTCGATCCGCCCCATGTTCATGCCTATGTGGTGGGGGAACACGGAGATTCGGAGGTCCTGGCCTGGTCCCTGATCCGCATCGGGGCCATGGAGCTGGACGCCTTCTGTGACCGCCAGGACATCTGCATCACCGACGACGACCGGGCGGAAATCGACGACGCCACCCGGAACGCGGCGGCCCAGATCATCGACGGCAAGGGCGCCACCTACTACGGCATCGGCGCGGCCGTGGCCAAAATCGCCGACGTGATTCTCCACGATCAGCGGTCCGTGCTGACCGTGACCACCCCCACCGACATGGTGGAAGGGATCACCGACGTGACCGTCTCCATGCCCCACCTCGTGGGCGGCGACGGCATCCTGGCCGACTTCCCCCTCACCGCCATGAGCGACGACGAAAAGGCGGCTTTGGCCCGGTCGGCCCGGGTGGTGCGGGTGGCGATTGATGAGATCGAAGGTTCGAACCAACCCGCCTCGGAATAAATTCCGAGGCTAAATCCATTAAAACCGGCTCAAAGCCGGTTACGGCTATCGAAAACTCCGGATGAGGTTTGGGTCTCAACCGGCTTTAGCCGGTTTGGAAGATCGAGCCTGGGATTTCAATCCAAGGCGGCACGGCCGGGCGGCTTCATTCCAGTTGGTCGACCCGCTGCGTCAACTCTCCCCCAACTCCTTCTCCCGGATCTCATGCACCACCTCTTCCTGCAACGCCTGGAGTTCCGGCCCCAGTTCGACGGGGTATCCCACCGGATTCTCCAGGCGTTTGTACGCCTTGTCCAGCAAAGCGAATTCGGTTTCGAAGCGATCCCGGATGGTGTTATCCCTGCATCATAAAGAGCCGACGGACGGCCCATCAATAGGGTCAAGGATGTATTCCAGCGCCCGGATGGCGGTAAAATCTTTCGATATTCCATGTCCGGCCGGACGCCGGAGCCGCAGCCGGGTTTTTCCGTTTAAAACTTGTGGAAATCGTGGTAGGGTTGCCTTCTGTCGCCCTTCCCGGAAATCAAAAGGGAAAAGGCGGAAAAAACCAAAGAGAAAATACCCAAACGCTCTTTTTGAAAAGCCCTGAAACCATTGGAGAACTGATGAGAAAGAAATTGCTGGTGTTCGTGGATGAATCCAACGTGACCGGTTCGGCCCGGATCAAAAACAAAAACCTCGACTGGCTTTTCCTGCGCCAGGAGATCGTCAACGCCGTCCCCGGCGCCGACCTGGTGGAGATGGTCATCTACGTGGGGCTCCCCCCGTCCACCGACGATTTGAAGTCCCAGCGGGACAGCCGGGAGCGGTATGTCCACTGGCTCCGGTCCAACGGGTTTCTGGTGGTCACCAAAAACGGCTCCCCAAAGGGCGGCGGCGCCTACAAAGCCAATGTGGACGTGCTCATGGCCATCGATTCGGTGGAACTCTCCCTGGCCATCGCCCCCGACATCGTGGTGCTGGTGACCGGCGACGGCGACTTCGCCAACCTGGCCACCAAGCTCCGCCGCCGGGGCATCCACGTTTATGTCTGCGCCATCGAAGAAACCCTGGGCAACCTGCTGCGGGACGCCTGCAACGACCGCATCCGGATGGAAGACGTCCTG